>JANNNL010000423.1:0-5403 GCA_031398525.1 Actinomycetes bacterium
CGCTGTAGCAACGCGTCGAAGTCGAGTCCGGTCCGGCCAGACTCCGCGCCGTTCGGGGCGGGCGCGGCCGGAATGACGATCTCGCCGTCAACGACGCATCGTTCGGGCAACGCCGCGAGCAGTGGGCCGATCAACTCTGGAAAGTAGCGAGTGAACGGCCGCTCATTGCGGCTGGCCAACTCGATCTCATCGCCATCGCGGAACACGACGCAGCGGAACCCGTCCCACTTCGGTTCGTACAGCCAACCGTCGCCCTCGGGGATCTCGGGCGTCAGTTTGGCCAGCATGGGAGCGATCGGGGGCATCACGGCAAGGCGCACGTGTTCAGCATCGCGGGCCGACAGCAACGGTGCAACCGGACGGCGGCACTTCTTGATCGGGTCAATCTTCAAGGAGGTTGACAGACAGTGCTGACTACACGCGGTGACGCGAATAGGCCGGTTGGTGCGTTGGCGAGGTCATCAACATCCCCGACACTGTGAGAATGATGTCGGACGTCAAGGATCGCGAGCGGTCGTGTTTGCTTGCCCCGGGCCGGTGGCACCACCGTCGCACCGTTCTGAGCGTGGTCGCGTCGCTGATGGTCACGACTTTCGTCGCCATCACCGTTGGTGTGATCGGCTGGTCAGCGACGCTTCCTGCCGCGCTCATCTTCACGATCGGGTCGTGTGTGCTCGTCGGTGTCGACCTGCAACAGCGGCGCCTGCCTCATCGCATCGTGCTCCCGGCGATCGTTGCGGTGATCGCCGCCCAAGCCGTCGCCGCCTGGCATCAACGAGACTCGGGTCTGTTCCTTCGGTCGCTGGCCGGGGCCGCGGCCGCCGGTGGTGGCCTGCTTGCCGTCCACCTGGTCTCGCCCGAGGGCTTGGGATTTGGCGATGTCACGTACGCAACGCTGATCGGAGCCACGCTCGGCTGGTACGGACTCGACCGGGTCGGTCTCGGCATCGGCCTTGGTTTCGTGATTGGAGCGATCGCCGCCGGTCCGGTGCTGATGCTTGCCCGTCGCCGCGCGGAAGTGGGCGGATCGCCTGGTCCGGCGACCTTGCCGTTCGGCCCGGCCCTCGCGGCGGGTGCCTGGTTGGCCCTGTGCTGGGGCGAGCCGATCGCCCAGTGGTACGGCTGAGGCGCAGCGCTGGTCGCCGCACCGGTCATCGCAATGGTCGGGGAAATGGCCCAACGCGTTAGCGTCGTCACCGTGTCCAGCGGAAACCCGATGAACGACAAACTTGCCGACCTCGAAGAACGCCGTGGTCAGGCGCTCAATCCCGGCTCACCTCGATCGGTCGAGCGGCAACACGCCAAAGGCAAGATGCTTGCCCGCGAGCGTGTCGACTACCTCCTCGACCCCGGTTCGTTCCACGAACTCGACCTGCTCGCCCGTCACCGCGCCCACACGGCCGGTCTCGAGGAGCGTCCGTACACCGACGGGGTGATCACCGGCTGGGGGACCATCGAAGGTCGCAAGGTGTTCGTGTACAGCCAAGACTTCACCGTGTTCGGGGGGGCGCTCGGCGAGGTGTTTGCCGAGAAGATCCACAAGCTGATGGATCTGGCGCTCAAGGTCGGTGCGCCTGTCGTCGGCCTCAATGACGGGGCCGGTGCCCGCATTCAAGAAGGCGTGGTCTCGCTGGCCAGTTACGGCGGCATCTTCTATCGCAACGTGCTCTCGTCGGGCGTCGTGCCGCAGATCTCGGTGATCCTCGGGCCGTGCGCCGGCGGCGCGGTGTACTCCCCGGCGATGACCGACTTCATCTTTATGGTCCGCGAGTCGTCGCACATGTTCATCACCGGTCCCGACGTGGTCAAGACCGTCACCGGCGAAGAGGTCACCCTGGAAGAACTCGGTGGGGCAATGTCGCACGCGACCAAGTCGGGCGTGGCGACGTTCGTGTCGGCCGACGAGAAGTCGTGCCTCGACGATGTGCGATTCCTGCTCGGTTTCCTGCCGTCGAACAACCTGGAAAGCGCGCCGATCACACCGACCGACGACGACCGGTCCCGCCTGTGTCCCGAGTTGCGCGACATACTCCCGCCCTCCCCGAACCAGCCGTACGACATGAAGAAGGTCATCACGACTGTCATGGACGACGATGAGTTCTTCGAATACTTCCCGCACTGGGCCCGCTCGATCGTCTGTGGATTCTCCCGCATCAACGGCCAGGCCGTGGGCATCGTCGGCAATCAGCCAATGGTCCTCGCCGGGGTCCTCGACATCGAGTCGGCCGAGAAAGCGGCCCGGTTCGTGCGGACATGTGATGCGTTCAACGTCCCGCTGATTACGTTCGTCGATGTACCCGGTTTCTTGCCCGGCGTCGACCAGGAATATGGCGGCATCATTCGCCACGGCGCCAAGTTGCTGTACGCGTACTGCGAGGCCACCGTGCCGCGCATCTCGATCATCACCCGCAAGGCCTACGGCGGTGCCTATGTGGTGATGGATTCCAAGTCGATCGGCTCCGACCTGTCGTATGCATGGCCGACCGCCGAATTGGCCGTCATGGGCCCTCAAGGGGCCGTCGAAATTGTCTATCGCCGCGAGATTCAGCAGGCCGCCGACCCGGTGACCCGCCGCGCCGAACTGGTCGCCGAGTACACCGAAAAGTACGCCAACCCGTATCTCGCCGCCGAGCGAGGGATCGTCGATGACGTCATCGACCCCGCCGAGACCCGCGTGAAGATCATCGCCGGCCTCGAAATGCTCAAGACCAAGCGCGAAGAGTTGCCGCGGCGCAAGCACGGCAACATGCCGTTATGAGCGGTCGGGACTTGCCGCCGTTCGCCGCCGCTCTCTTTGGCTGCTCCCTTCCGGCCTCACTGCGCCTGGCGGCGCAGGCGTTCGGCGGCGCGTTGCGGGGGAAGGCCGTCGTGGAGGACCGTTGTGAGTAGCTGGGACGCACCGACCGGGCAGATGCCTCGCCCTGCTCCGGGGCTGCTGGCTTCGGTCTCGCCCGCTCCCACCGACGAAGAGGTCGTGGCGATCGTTGCCGCGATGGAGGCGTTATGGCCGCGGCCGATCGCCGCGCCGTGGAATGGCATCGAGACCGACGAGTCATCCGCCTGGCGGTTTAGCGGTCGGTGGTGGGCCCGGCCGTTGCCGGCTCGGCGCGCTCGCCCCTGGCGGTAGCTTCGTCGGTCTCGGGCTTCGGTCAGCCGCCGAGTAGGGCGCGAACGCGGTCCTTTGGGCGGCCGATGATGGCGGTGTCGCTGGTGACAACGAGTGGACGTTGCAGCAGCATCTTGTGCTTGGTGAGCAGGGCAATGACCTGTTCGGGAGTCTCGGCGTCGGCGTCGGTCAGGCCGAGTTTGGTCCACTGTGAATCGCGGCGGACCAGGTTGGTGACCGGGTCTTCCAGCTTGGCGATGATCCCAGCCAGCGTGGCCGCGTCGGGTGGCGTCTTGTTGTAGATGACCAGGTTGGTGGGGACCCCAAGCTCGGTGGCAATGCTCACGGCATTGGTCGAGGAGTTTCAATGGGGGTTGTGGTAGATCGTGACCGAATCGGGCGTAGCCATCGCTCCAACGTAGTCACCACCGGCCGGTACGGTGGGCATTTGTGGAGATCACGACGGTTGCCGACGACATGGTGGTGGTGCACGACGGGCTGTTGGTCCATCGCTACGACGGATTGAAGCCCGACACCGCCTACGCCTTCGACGGCGTCGAGGTTCGCACGCTGCGACGTCCGGCGGGTGAACTGTTCGGTCGTTTCGCCACCGTCAACGACGTCCATTTCGGAGAGATCGAATGCGGGCGGATCGACGGCCACCCCCAGGGCCCAATCGTGCGTCCGGCCCCGGGCGAACCTCCATATCCCGAGACTATGAACCACGGCGCGGCGAGGGAGATGTTGGCGATCGATCCCGACGCGGTGATCGTCAAGGGCGATCTGTCGGCGGCCGGGACCGTGGCGGAGTGGGAGGCATTCGAACGTTGCTACCGAGACCGCTTCGGTGAACGGTTGCATGTTGTGCGCGGCAATCACGACGCCTATGTCGGCCAAACCCGCTACGCCGGTGACCAGCGGATCGAATTGCCCGGCGTGACAATCGCGCTGCTCGACACGGTCATCCCGAAGTCGTCGACCGGTGGGTTGCGGCCCGAACAACTGGAATGGCTTGACGACCTGGCCGCGTCGGCCGATGGGCCGGTGGCAGTGATGGGACACCACCAACAATGGGTCGGTGGGGCACGAGAGGCCGACTACTTCGGGATCAACCCCGATGCCTCCGATGCGCTGACCGAGGTGATTGCCCGGCGTCGCTCAATCGTTGCCTATGCGGCCGGCCACACCCACCGCCACCGGGTGCGCCGCCTCGCTGCGGCCGACGATGTCCCATCGATCGAGGTCGGCTGTGTGAAGGACTTCCCGGGTACGTGGGCCGAGTACCGCGTCTATGAGGGTGGGATGACCCAGATAGTGCACCGCATCTCGAATCCCGAAGCGCTGGCGTGGAGCGAACGCTGCCGGTACCTATACCGCGATTTCGGCATCGACTACCAGGGATATGCGCTCGGTCGATTGGAGGACCGGTGCTTCAACATCAACTGGCGATGACGGGCGCGGCTCACGCTCCTCGCTCGGCGCGGTAGCCCTCGAGTTCCAAGACGTGGGCGTCGAACAACTCTCCGTCGATGGCCAGACCCCGTTCAAGGCGTAGCGCTTCGAGGGCAAGGAGTGGACGTTCGAGTTGGCGACGTCGCGGGCCCGTGAGCTGCTCGAATTCGCGTTGCACGGATTCAAAACGCCCCTTGACCTTGTCCATCGAGTCGATGTACTTGCCCCACTGCTTAGTAAAGGTGCCGAGTAACTGCAAGATCTCGTCGGACGTTTGCTCGATCATGAAGTTGTCGAATGCTTGACGCACCACACCCAAGAACGCATACAACGTCAGCGGCGAGCAGAGCACGACCTTTTGGCCAAGCGCCTGTTCGACGAGGGTCGGGTCGTGTTCGTGGATGAATCCGCTGATCGTCTCGTTGGGAATGAACATCAGCACGTAATCGACCGTCGGCCCCTCGCCGGCCGCCGCGTAATTGCGGGACGTCAACTCGCGCAACCGAAGCCGCACGTCACGCAAGAACGAGTCGCGATGGGTGTTGCGTTCGGTGTCGGTGGTCGCTTCGAGATGGCGTAGGTACGCGGCGAGGGGGAACTTCACGTCCATGTAGAGCACGTGACCCTTGGGCAGCAGAAACGTGAAGTCGGGAAGTTGGCGGCCCCCCTCGACCGCCGTCTGCTTGCGATAGTTGACGTTCTCGACCAAACCGGCGAGTCGCAGAACGTCTTCGGCCATCCGCTCACCCCATTGACCACGCGTTTTTGAACTTGCCAACGCTTCGCGCAGGGATGCCGTGGATGACGCGAGGCTGGCCGTGACCTGGCCGTGGGCCCTCAGATTC
>JANNNL010000427.1:0-1701 GCA_031398525.1 Actinomycetes bacterium
GACCGAGCTGGCCAAGACGCTCGCCGAGTACCTGTTCGGCGACGAGAAGAGCCTCATCTCGCTCGACATGAGCGAGTACATGGAGAAGCACACCGTCAGCCGTCTGGTCGGCTCTCCCCCCGGCTATGTCGGATACGAAGAGGGTGGCCAGCTCACCGAGGCCGTGCGGCGCAAGCCCTTCAGCGTGGTGCTGTTCGACGAGATCGAAAAGGCCCACCCCGACGTGTTCAACACGCTCCTCCAGATTCTGGAGGAGGGTCGGCTCACCGATTCGCAGGGTCGCACCGTCGACTTCCGCAACACGGTGCTGATCATGACGTCGAACCTGGGTACCCAGGAGCTGCGTAAGGCTCACGTCGGGTTCACGAAGAACGACGAGGCCGTGTCGTATGAGCGGATGAAAGACAAGGTCAACGATGCGCTCAAGGCGCATTTCCGGCCCGAGTTCCTCAATCGCATCGACGAGACCATCGTGTTCCACGAGCTGTCGAAGCCCGAAGTCACCCAGATGGTCGATCTGATGATCAAGCGTCTGAGTGTGCAGATGGAAAGTCAGGGTCTCGGTATCGAGCTCACCCAGTCGGCCAAGGAGCATCTCGCCGACAAGGGTTACGATCCCCAGCTCGGGGCTCGTCCGCTACGTCGGGCGATCCAGCGACTCATCGAAGATGTGATCTCCGAAAAGATCCTCTACAAGTCCATCCGCGCCGGTGAGATCGTGGTGGTCGATACCGAGGACGATCCCGATCGTCCGGGCGACAAGCGCTTGGCATTCCGCTCGGTCGAGGGCTTCCAGCCCCCCGCCGCCGTGGAACTCGCCGTCACCGGCGGTCCCGCGAGTGCCGTCCCGCCCGAGCCCGGCGAGCTGCCCCCACCGGTCATCTGACCGGTGGGGGCAGCTCGTCACCAACGTTGCGCACCGGGTGCCTGCCTTCGGGCGGGCACCCGGTCGTTTTGGCGAACTCGGCGGCGGTCAACCGGGCTCAGCTCGCGCTCAGCTCAACCGGGCCGTTGCGTTCGGCGATGGACCCACAATGCAACGGCAATCAGCGCCGCGCTCACCGCGATCACCACAACACCGGCCGCCGACACGATCCACAGACCGCTTCGATCGTTACCGATCTCCGACGAGCCACCAAACGGTGCGGTGCCGGCTCCGAACGCCTCCGGAACCGGGTCGGCCGCGAGCGTGCGGGTTCCACCGCACAGATCGGCGTCGACCTCGGTGCTCGTCCCGCGGGGTCGGCCGAAGACGAGATGCGGCCCCGGCCCGGTGATTTCCAGGCCACAGCTCGCTCCGAAGGCCGCGGTGACCACCGACTGGGTGGCATGCACCTCGCCCTTGAACACCCGCTCCACGGCGAACACCAATCGAACGTCGGCCGCGCTCGACCCCACGACAGTCGGCTCCCTGCGCTCCACCAGTTCGCCGAGGAACACCGCACCGCTCACATCGAACGCCTCAGCATCGGTGAAACCTGCGCAGCTGCACGCCCAGGCGCGCTCGGCTCGAATCGGCAGCACCAACACCGCCGCAAGTAGCAGCAGACCGGTCAGCATCGCCCGACGCATCCTCATTGTGCACACGGTAGTTCCTGAACGGTCGAGGCTCGAACGGGCACCGCCGCAAGCCGAGTCGCGTTTGCCCGTGCCCTTGCCCGCCGCCAAGCCGACCTTCTCTCGCGCCCGTAACGCCTTCTC
>JANNNL010000430.1:0-10010 GCA_031398525.1 Actinomycetes bacterium
CCCGCGTCCTTGATTGGACGACCGATGGCGATCGTGTCCCAACCGGGCTGTACATCGCCGCGGCGGCGATCGGCGGGTTGCTTGTGGCCCGGGACGTGATCGGGTCGCTGCGAGCGAGGCGTGTCGAGATCGACGTGTTGATGTTCGTCGCCGCGATCGGCGCGGCGCTGCTCGGTCAATGGGCCGACGCGGCGTTACTCCTCGTGTTGTTCTGCCTCGGTCATGCGCTCGAGGGCTACGCGATGGGCCGCGCCAAGAAGGCCATCGAAGCTCTCGCCGAACTGGCCCCGCCGACGGCGCACCGCCTCGACGCGGCCGGCGGATTGGTGGAGATCCCGCTCGATCAGATCGTTGTCGGCGACACCCTCGTCGTGCGCCCCAACGAGCGAGTCGCCGCCGACGGGTTCGTCACCGTGGGCACATCGTCGGTCGACGAAGCATCGGTGACCGGCGAAAGCATTCCGGTCGACAAACAGCCGGTGACCAGCGGCTTCGCACCCGACAACCTGGCCGCGGTGCCGACCATTCATCGGTTGTACGCCGGCAGCCTCAACGGGGCCGGGGCGCTGCAGATGGTTGCATTGCGCACTGCCGGCGACTCCACGCTGGCCAACGTGGTGCGACTCGTCGCCGAGGCCGAAACCCAGATCTCACCGTCGCAGCAACTGACCCGCAAGATCGTGCGGGTTTTCGTTCCCGGCGTCCTCATGTTGGTCGCCGGCCTGCTGATCATCCCCCCGTTGGCCGGCGAGCCGTTCCGGGAGTCGTTCCTGCGGGCGATGGCCGTGCTCGTCGCCTCAAGCCCATGTGCGCTGGCCATCGCCACCCCGAGCGCGGTGCTCGCCGGAATTGCCCGCGCGGCGCGTGAGGGTGTGTTGATCAAGGGAGGCGGCCCGCTCGAAGCCCTGGGCAAGGTGCGCACCATCGCCTTCGACAAGACCGGCACGCTCACCGAAGGGAACCCCCGGCTGGTCGCCGTCGAGCCCGTTGCGGGCGTCGACGACGCCGAATTGATGGCCGTCACCCTGGCGATCGAGACGACGAGTGACCATCCGCTGGCCCGAGCGATCACCACCGGTGCGCTCGAACGTCACCCCGACCTTGAACGGCTGAAGGCGACCGATGTTGCCGCGGTGATCGGCAAGGGCATCACCGGCACGATCAACGGCGAGACGGTGGCGATTGGCAACCTGGCGCTGTTCGACACCGACGTTCCCCCGACCGAATTGATCGCCGCCAAGGACCGGCTCGAAGCGACCGGGCGCACCACGATGATCGTGCGACGCGGTCAACGGTGGCTGGGCATCATCGGGGTCATGGACACGTCGCGGCCGGGGGCCGCCGCGGCGATCACCGCCCTGCGCAAGATCGGTGTCGATCACATGGTGATGCTCTCGGGCGACCAGCAGCCCGTCGCCACTGCGGTTGCGGCCGGGGTCGGCATTACCAGCGCTTGGGGCGGGCTACTCCCGCAAGACAAGGTCACCGCCATCCGCGAATTGGCCAGCCGCTCCGGTGGGGTGGCGATGATCGGCGATGGGGTCAACGATGCCCCCGCGCTGGCCACGGCCAACGTGGGAATCGCGATGGGCGCAGCCGGCAGCGACGTCGCCCTCGAAACCGCCGACATCGCCCTGATGGGCGACCGCCTCGACCGGCTCCCGTTCACCATCGAACTGACCCGCCGAGCCAGTCGGGTCATCCGCCAGAACCTGTGGTTCAGCCTCGGCGTGGTTGCGGTACTGATCCCCCTGACGATTGCCGGCGTTGGTATCGGACCAGCGGTGATCGCCCATGAGGGCTCGACGCTGGTGGTGGTCGGCAACGCCCTGGCCCTGCTCGCCCACCGGCCGCGATCAGCGCCGGAGCCCACGTCTCGGACTGCGACTCCTACAACCTCACCGGTTTGATCGTCCTCGTTGTCCTACCGGTTGTCATTTTTGGCGCTGAAATGACATGTTTCCGTAATAAATAACGTAGCCTGCTCCGTGTGAACGCGCGGGTCCGCTGGGTTGCTGTTGTACTCGTTGTCGCGTCGGTATTCGGCTCGACGCCCGGCCTTGCCGGCGCCCAATCCGTCGACGATGCCCGCCGTCAGGTCGAGCAAATTGTCGATGAGCTTGAACAACTCAGCGACGACGCCGTACGGCTCGGCGAGGCGTACGAGGAGGCGTTGGCCGATCTCGACACGGTGCAAGCCGAAGTCGCCGACCTCGATCAGCAGATTGTCGCATTGGAAGCTCAGATCGGCTCGTTGCAGACCGCAGTTGGCGCCCTCGCCATGGATGTGTTCGTGCGCGGCGATCAGGGCGGCGGTCTGGGCACCTTGCTCGTGTCGAGTGGAACCGTCAACGACGCCACCGAACGCCACGTCTACCTCGAACTCACTGCGTCGGCGAGCACGTCGTCGATCGACCAGTACGAGGCGGTCAACCACGATCTCGACAAAACCCGGGCGCAGCGCAAAGCCAAGCAGACGCGGGTCGAACGCGCGATCGAGGCTGCCAAGGAGCAACAGGCTGCGGTCGAGGAGAAGACCAAGCAGTACGAGAAGCTCCGCGAGAGCGCGCAAGCCAAGCTGGGTCAGGCGATCGTCGCCGAGCAACGCCGCCGTGAGGCCGAAGCCGAGCGGGCCGCGGCGGCGACACGGGCATCGCAGGTTCGGTCGACACCTCGAACTCCGTCGATCCCGGCAGCCGCGGCCTCAACCCGTGGCGCAGCGACGCCCGGCGGCACACCGGCACCTCAAGCCCCACCGCCTGCGGGCACCCCCGAGGTGGCTCCCAACGAACCGGCTCCGGCTGAGGAACCCGCGGCACCGGCGCCGGCCGACGAACCGGCCGATTCGCCCCCCGCCGATCCAGCGCCAGCGCCGGAGCCCGAACCTCAACCCGAGCCCGAACCGCCTCGGTCACGGGCCGGAGCGGATGTGCCCGCCCCGTCGCCCGGAGCGTCCGGCGCCGTCGAAGCGGCGATGAGTCAACTGGGTGTGCCGTACCGCTACGCCACGGCCAAGCCGGGTGTGAGCTTCGACTGCTCGGGGCTCACCGCATGGGCGTGGGGTCAGGCGGGCGTTTCGTTGCCGCACTATTCCAAGGCCCAGTTCGAAATGCTTCCCCAGGTTCCCGCGGACCAGGCTCAGCCCGGTGACCTGATCTTCTATCGCAATCCCGTCGGCCACGTAGCGATGTACATCGGCAATGGGCAGATGATCCATGCACCCCGCACCGGCGATGTGGTCAAGATCTCCACCGTGAACTGGGGAAAGGTTCGTGACGGCGTGGTCGGTCGACCCGGCTGATTGTGTCAGCCGACGCGCGGCTCCCCCGTTCCCTACAACTTGCGCAGATGGACATCCGTCACCCGGTGATCGGCTCCCTTGCGCAACACGAGTGAGGCGCGATCACGAGTGGGGGCGATGTTTTCGGCCAGGTTCTTGCCGTTGATATCGCGCCAGATCCCCCGGGCGGTTGCCACCGCCTGTTCGTGGGTCAACCCGGCGAAGTGCTGGAAGAAGCTCTCGGGGTCCTTGAATACGGTCTCGCGCAGCTTGAGGAACCGGTCGATGTACCAGCCCTCAATGGCCTCCTCGTCGGCGTCGACATAGATCGAGAAATCGAAGTAGTCCGAGACGAACTCCGTCGAATCGAGGCCCACCTGCAGCAGGTTCAGTCCCTCGAGAATCAAGATGTCGGGGCGACGCACGACGATCTCTTCGCCCTCGACGATGTCATAGACGACGTGGCTGTAGACCGGGGCGCGGGTCTCGGGCTCGCCTGATTTCAGCTCCCGCAGGAACTGCAGCAGCCGTCTGGTGTCGTAGCTCTCGGGGAAGCCCTTGCGGTTCATGATCCCGCGCTCGTTGAGTACCTCGTTGGGATACAGAAAGCCGTCGGTGGTCACCAGATCAACCTGGGGGTGGTCGGGCCAGCGCGACAGCAGCGACTGCAGGATGCGGGCGAACGTGCTCTTGCCGACGGCCACGCTGCCGGCCACTCCGATCACATACGGCACCTTCGGAGCAATCGTGCCCAGGAACGTCGCCGACACCTTGTGCAGGTTCTGGGTCGCGCTGACGTACAGATTGAGTAGTCGAGTGAGGGGCAGGTAGATCGCCTTCACCTCGTCGAGATCGATGCGTTCGTTGATCCCGCGCATCGCTTCGAGGTCTTTTTCGCGCAGGGTCAGGGGCGTCGCTGCTCGCAGATCCGCCCACTCATCCCGGCTGAAGGTGATGTACCGATCGGCCACATGCGCGACGCTAGTGAGATGGACCCGTCGGACATCCATCCGGTCCGGCGGCAACAGCTCGGCGCGTGGTATACCCCCGAGCCTTTGGTAGCCGCGGTGGTCGCTGCGGTGCTCCCGACCGACCTGCCGTCGGGCTCGGTGGCGCGCGTCCTCGACCCCGCCTGCGGAGATGGCCGCTTCCTCGCCGAGGCCACCAAACAGCTCGCAGACCGAGGCATCACCGCCCACCTCACCGGGGTCGACATCGACCCGCAGACCGCCCGCGCAACCCGCAAGCGGTTCGGCGACACCGCCACGATCGTCTGCGCCGATGCGCTGACCCGAAAATGGGGCAAGGCCCGATTCGACCTGGTCATCGGTAACCCGCCGTTCCTTTCTCAGATGTCGGCGGTCACCTCGCGCGGCGGAAAGTCGGCGTTCGGGGGCGGGGCCTATGCCGATACGGCGGCCGAGTTCCTGGCGTTGGCGACGGAGCTCGCACGGCCCGGCGGAGGCCGTGTCGGGTTGGTGCTGCCGCTGTCGCTGATAGCCACCCGTGACGCCGGGCCGATTCGGGCCGCGGTGTTGACGCGCGCCGAACTCGACTGGTTCTGGTGGTCGCCACGATCGGTGTTCGACGCGCAGGTGCGGACGTGCGCGATCGGGCTGGTCCGCCCGGCCGGCACGCCCCGCCCGATCCGCCGGGTGGTCGGCACTGCGTTTGCCCCACAGGCCGACTTCGCCGCGACCGGCCTGGTAGCGGACAAGCCGTGGTCGGCGCTGATCAGTGATCAGCTGGGCGTCCCTCCCATGCCGCCGTTGGCGACCACCTCGGTATTGAGCGATGTGGCCAACGTGACGGCTGACTTCCGCGATCAGTACTACGGCATGGTCGGTGCCGTCGGCGACGAGATGGACGGGCCGCCACTGGTGACCAGTGGCCTGATCGATCCGGGCAGGTGCTGGTGGGGTGAACGCCCGATCAAGTTCGCCAAAGTGTCGTATCAGGCCCCGCGAGTCGACCTCGGTCGGCTCACCCCCCGATTGCAAGCCTGGGCGGCGCGCCGCCTGGTCCCCAAGGTGATCGTCGCCAGCCAGACCAAGGTGATCGAGGCCGTCGTCGATGCCGAAGGAGCCTGGCTCCCGGGGGTTCCGGTTGTGTCGGTGATCCCGACCAATCCGCCCGATGTGTGGACGATCGCCGCCGTGTTGACCTCGCCCGTGGCGTCGGCGTGGATGGCGGCACAGATGGCTGGTAGCGGCATGTCGGCCGCCGCGATTCGCGTGCCTGCGGCGACGCTCTCGCTCCTTCCGATGCCCAACGGCAACATTGACGAGGCCATCGCCGCGTTGCAGACGGGCGATCTTGCTGCGTGCGGCCGGGCGGTGACGGCCGCCTACGGAATCGCCGGCGAGACGGCCGACGAGCTCATCGAATGGTGGTCGCGCCGAATCGCCGATCGTCGCTGATCAGCGGGCGTTGTCGACGACCACGACGCCGCGCTTGATGACCATCGAACGGGCCGGATGGCGCGCCGTGGCGGCCGCCGGATGGGCGGCGTCGAGGATGACGAGGTCGCCGCGCCCGCCGACGTGCAGGCCGTGATCGGTGATGCCCAAGGCCGCCGCGCCGCGGGTGGTGGCGATTTCGAGGCAGAACTCAATGTCGTGGTCGTGGCGGAAATCGGATCGCCAGGCCATCAGCCCGGCCCGCGCCAGCATGTCGGCGTCGCCCCACGGCGACCACAGGTCACAGACCCCGTCCTGCCCGAGGCACAGCCCGATGCCGAGTTCGACGATGCGAGTGAACGGCAGCGGCTCGACGGTGTTGGGGGCGACCGTGGCGAGGCCGATGCGGTGCTCGGCGAGCTGCGCCAACAGCGGATCGATCGACGGGTCGCCGTCGCACAGGCAGAACGCGTGCGACACGGTGACTTTGCCCTGCATGCCGAGGGCTTTGGTTCGCTCGACGACCAGGCCCATCTCCCACCGCCCCAGCGTGCCCTCGTCATGCAGGTGCAGGTCGAGCCCACAGCCGTGACGGTCGGCGATGGCGAAGATCGTGTCGAGATGCTTCACCGGGTCGCCATCGAACCCGGCGGGGTCGATGCCACCGATCAACGACGCTCCGGCTCCGACCGCCGCATCGAGCAGATCGGCAACACCCGGCGACACCAACATGCCGCTCTGCGGGAAGGCGACGATCTCGACATCGAGTCGGTCACGGAACCGCTCGGCGACCTCGGCCACGGCAGCCACATCATCGACGCCGTTGTCGAGATCGACATCGACGTGGGTGCGGATCAACGACGTGCCATTGGCGACGTATGTCTCGAAGATCGCCGCGACTCGCTCGGTTGTCGGCGGCAGCTCGGAGCGGGCTACCCGGCCATTCTCGATCAGCGACGCCAGTGTGTCGCCGCCGGTATGGGAGCGCCATGGCAGCCGCCATAGCGTCTTGTCGACGTGGGCATGGCCATCGACGAGGCTGGGGATGGCCAGTTGCCCGCTGGCGTCGATGCTCGGGCCAACCCAGTCGACAGGCGGGGCGCCGATCGAAGCGACCTTGCCGTCGCGGATGACCAGGTTGGTTGACTCCGGGGTGCGACCGAGCCGGACGTTTGTGATCCACAGATCTGCCATATCGCTCGACCGTACAGCGATCGTGGGTACCCCGATGGAGCTGGGTCTACCGATTCCAGGGGGCAAAGGGTGATGCTGCGCCAACCCCGCCGGTGAGCACCTCGGCCCCCTTGTCGGTGACCAGAATCGTGTGCTCGAACTGGGCGGTGCGCTTGCCATCGGCCGTGACGGCGGTCCAGCCGTCGGCCCACAGGCGGTGCTGCCACGAACCGATGGTGATCATCGGCTCGATCGTGAACGTCATGCCGGGTCGCATCAGGGTGGTCGAACGCGAGTCGTAGTAGTGGAGGATCTGCAGGTCGGTGTGGAACTGCTCGCCAATGCCATGGCCGACGAAGCTGCGCACCACGCCGTAGCGACCCTTGCGAGCGGCGGCCTCGATCGCCCGGCCGATATCACTCACCGGACGGCCGGGAATGACGGCCTCGATGCCGCGCCACATGCATTCCTCGGTGACATCGATCAGCGCCTTGCTGGCCGGGTCGACCTCGCCGACCGTGAACGTCGCGTTCGTGTCGCCGTGCACGCCGCCCACGTAGCAGGTGACGTCGAGGTTGATGATGTCGCCGTCCTGCAGGGGGCGTGAGTCGGGGATGCCGTGGCAAATCACCTCGTTCACCGACGTGCACACGCTCTTGCGGAACCCGTTGTAATTCAGCGGGCTCGGGTAGGCATTGCGGTCGATGCATAGCTGGTGGACGTACACATCGATCTCATCCGTGGTCACTCCGGGAGCGACCATCTGGCCGGCGAGGGCCAGAATCTCGGCACCGATGCGACCGGCGTGACGCATCCGTTCGATGATCTCGGGGGTCTTGATCCGCGGCTCGTCCCAGCGGATCGGATGGCCTGAATCGGCATAGGTCGGCCGATTGATATGGGCGGGCACCGGTCGGTAGGGGCTCACCTCATGAGGGGTGATTCGGCCTTCGAGCTGCTTGTGGCAGCGCTTGTATTTACGTCCGCTCCCGCACCAACACTGGTCGTTGGCGCTAGGGAGCACGGTGGGAGCAGTCGCGGTAGCCATGACACCCACAAGGCTACGCCGTACTCCACCGCCAAGCCATCCGGCCGCGCCGAGTCAACTCCAGATGGTGACGTAGACCGGGGGTTTGAACTTCGACGCCGGAACGCGACCATCGGCTCGGAACATCGCCTGCATCGAGTCTGGCGACGAGAGGTAGCGCAGGAGTCGACCCACCGCGGCGGTTCGCCGGTCGGCCGTCAGCGTGTTGACGTGCCAGAACAGGTCGAGCGGAAGTCCCTCCACAGGAAGTACCGCGAGCGGGCGTTCCTCACGGGTGAACAGGTGTTCCACCGCTGGTGCGACGCCGTCGCCGTTTGCGGCGGCCGCCCAGGCCATGCGCTGATTGGGGAAGACCGTGACCTGTTCGGCGGGGACGCCAAGCCGGGCGAGCAGCAGACCGACGTCGCTGAGGGGGTCGGTGCCGCTGGGGTCGACGAGCCAGTGGTGGTCGGCAAGCTGCCGTTGCCGTATCGATCCGGCCGACCGGGTCAGCGAATGGGTCAGTCCGACGACGATCAACAAGCGGTAGCGCATCAACGGGTCGCTGATCACCCCCGGATGTTGGGTGCCGGCCAACCGCGGACCGATCGCCACGTCCGTCAACCGTTCGGCAAGTAGTGCGCCCATCTCGTCGGTGGTGGCGATCCCCAATGTGGCTTCGACCTGCGCTGAGCGGAGCATGAAGGCTTGCAGTAGGGCGGGCGCGATCGCGTCGCCCGGGGTAGCCGTAGCGACGACTCGGAGCAACTCAGGTCCACCCTGGGCTTGGCGGACGGCGCTCTCGGCTTCGACAGCCAGGTTCACCATTTGCGAGGCGAGACCGACGATCCGCTGCCCGGCCGGGGTGAGGTCGATGCCTGCATTCCCCCTGCTCAGCAGCTGGTCTCCCAACGATTGACGCAGGGCCGTGATCGCCTGGGAGACGGCCGGTTCGCTGACGCCCAATGCGTTGGCGGCCGCCCGATACGAGCCGAGGCGGACAACCAACACGAAGACCTTGAGTTGGTTGAGGGTCACGCCGTGCAGCGTAGACGCCCAGAGCGATGCTCGATAAGGGAACCCTTATCGGCGGGTTGACGGTGACGCTGGTCACCAGAAGACTGCGGCGGGGGAGAACCTATTCATGTCGCGGCCGTAAGGCCGGGGCCAATCGCCGCTGCAAAGGGGGGCCGATGCAGACACCTGCACCGTTCGGCTACGAACGGGCGACGAGCGTTTCACACGCCGTTGCACTACTGGAACAACTGGGGCCCGAGGCTCGCCTCGTCGCCGGAGGGCACTCGCTGCTCCCGATGATGAAGCTGCGCCTCGCCCGCCCGGAACACCTCATCGATATCAATGACCTGGTCGACACGCTGTCGTACGTCCGCATCGAGGGCAGCGAACTGTGCATCGGGGCAATGACCCGCCATGCCGACCTGCTCTCGTCGGGCGTCGCCGGTGAGCACTACCGCATCCTCCACGACGCCGAGCGCGTGATCGCCGACCCGGTGGTCCGCAACCGCGGCACCGTCGGTGGCTCGATCGGCCAGGCCGACCCGAGCGAAGACCTCTCCGCCGTGTTCTCCGCGGCGCGTGGCTCGATCGTCATCGTCGGTTCGGGCGGCACCCGCACGGTGCCCGCCCGCGACAATCATGACGGCCCGTACCAAACGGTGGTCGGTGACGCCGAGATGATTACCGAGGTCCGCCTGCCCATCCGCCCCGGTGGCGGCAGCGCCTATGTCAAGGTCGAACGCCGCGCCGGCGACTGGGCCGTGGCGGCCGCCGGGGCATGTGTATGGCTCGACGGTGACACGATCACCGATGTTGGCATTGGCTTGACGGCCGTGGGCGCGAAGCACTTCTGCGCGCCAGAGGCCGAGGCTGCCCTGATCGGCCAGTCGGCAACCGAGGCGAACATCGATGCCGCCGGTGCGCTCGCCGCCCAGCATTCCAACCCGTCGACCGACCAGCGCGGCCCGGCGGAGTACAAGCGGCATCTCGCCGGAGAACTGACCAAGCGGGCGCTGCGCAGCGCCATCGCTCGGGCCCGAGGGGGGAACTGACATGGAGATCAACATCACGGTCAACGGGGAGCCGAAGAGCACCGAAGTGGAGCCGCGCGAGC
>JANNNL010000443.1:0-4231 GCA_031398525.1 Actinomycetes bacterium
CGGCTCGTACTTGGCGATCTCTTTGGCGATTTTGGCAACATCGTCTTGGATCCGGCCAAGCAGACCGCCCCAGATGATGGAGCTTGACGGCCAGGCCATCCAGGTGCGCTTGTGGGGCGAATCTTCCCCCGGAACCCTCCACGTTTGAGCTGCGCTCGCCACGCTTCCGGTTGCGACGGCCGCCAAGGCAGTGCCAGTCACGGCCAGGCCGGCCACCTGCCCGATGCGGCCGAGAAACGACCGCCGGGTGAGTTCATCGCCGTTGTCGGTGTGCTTGTCCATCGCGAGGTCTCCTTGAAAGCAACCAGTCAGGTGTCTGACTGAATTTTCAGTCAGTTTGCCAAAACCGCAGAACGTTGTCAAGCGGCCACCTCGAGAATTTCTCGGTTGGCAATACATGATTCATGGACCTACGCGTGGTCGGCGACGAGGCCGAGTTCGGTCCACGGTCGACGGTCGGGGATTGCGCCGATCGAGTCGAGGAAGGACGTCAGCTTGGACAGACCGGCGATGACATTGCTGCGGTAGTGGGGGTTGGAGCGGGCGATGTCGAGGCCGTCTTCGATTCCGAGGTGTTCGTACACGGCGGCGTCGAGACTGAGCCCGACAATCACATTGACGAGTTGCGGCGCCGCATCGATGACCATTGAGCGATCGTCGTCGCTGAGCAGCGGCCAGGCCTCGGCGAGGTAGGACTTGGCGAAGCTGACGTGCCGCGCCTCTTCCAGCACATGTAGTTTGGCGATCTGGCGGGAGACCGGGTGCACCCGTTCGTCTCGATAGGTGAGGCGATTGGCGTAGTCGAGCAACTCCTCGATGGCCAGGATCAGCACATAGGAGATCGCTCGACCTCCGCCGCTCGGGTCAAGATTCAACAGTCGATCTGGACCGTAGGCAGGCGTGTCGGCACGCCGGATGAACTCGCCAAACATGGTCGAGTGTCGGCACTCGTCGGCGATCTCGATGAGCAAATAGCGGTGCATCGGGTCCGTGACCTTGATGTCGACGAGATGCCGCAGCACGATTTGCATCAGTGCGTTCTCAAACCAGATTGCCGCACCGCACATCGCAGCCAGCTCATGGCGGCTGTACGTGATCCGCTCGGCATCCGACATCGACTCCCACGTCGCAGTGCCGTACAGCGCAAGCAACTCGGGCGACAGGTGGAAGGCGGAGTCGTCGATCGGGAGGTCCCAATCGATCTCGCTGAACGGGTCGAGCGTGGTTCGCGCCGACGCGGCGATGAGTTGGTCGGAGCGAGCCGCGGTGCGGGGGAGGTCGAAGAGAACAGCAGTCATGCCAATCATCATGACGTTGACAGTGAACACTGTCAACGTATTCCGACAGTGAATACTGTCACTATCGCTGCGGCCTGGTTGAATGGCAACGTGACGAACGATCCCGTTGACCGCCAATCATCAGCTGCCGTAGATCTTGGGTCGAGCACCGACCACCCATTCGGTCTCGAACTTGGACTCGGACTCGGCGAACTGGCGGAGCGATGTGGGCAGAGCGAGCGCACCATTCGCTACTACCAGGCGGAGCGATTGCTGTCGAAGCCCACCAAACGAGGACGGGACGCCGTCTACACCGTGAAACACGTCGAGCGCTTGGCCTTGATCGCTGAACTCCGTGACCGCGGAATGAGCCTGCACACGATTCGTGAACTGGTGTCGCGGGAGAATCCGGCCCGGACCGTGTCCGAATGGCTCGGGGTCGATGCGACGTTGAGCGCGCCGTGGTCCGATGACCGTGCCCGCACCTTGTCGCACGAGGAGCTTGTCGCCACCGTTGCAGCTCGCGCCGCGAACCACCCTGGTCTGATCGGTGAGCTACGCGAGCGCGGCTTTGTCCGCTCATCGCCAAATGGCAGTTGGCTCGTGCCGAGTCCCGCGCTACTCGATCATGCCCTGCGGCTTCGGGAGGCAGGTATCGATATTGCGATTTCCGCCCGGATGCGAGACCTGCTGCGTCGCAGACTTGCCCGCGCCGTTGACGACACCGTGTCGCTGATCGTGCAACGCGTCGGAGAAGGGTTCGCTGGAAACGCGTCAGCCGAAGAGGTCGCTACGGCCGTGGGAGCGTTGCGCCCGATTGCCCGAGAGATGTCGAGTGTGATACTTGCTCAAGAGGTCGAACGAGCACTCGCCCACCTCGTCGAGACACGGCAGCGGGTTGGGAGTTAGTGCGTTGCGCTGGCGGTTGCTGACAGTGGCCGACGACGACACACCACCACTGTTGTCGGTCACGACCTGCGCCGCCGGGACCGTCACCGCGAACGCGTCGGTGTCAGTTCTGGTGGTGATGATCGCGACGTGGCAGCAGCTGCAAATGGCGTACCGTTTAATCCAACGACGGCCTCGGACGGACTAACCGAGTTCGCCAACCGACACAAGCAGCGCGCCGGAAGCCAGTCCTGCCAGGGCAACGGCCATCAGGGTTGCTCGGGCGGGGCGAGCGCGAACAAGGGTGGCGATGCCCACGGTGACCAGAGTGACCGAGAGCATCGCGGTTGCTTGATCGAATCGATCGTTGCGAGTATCGGCGCGTTTGGCGGCGTCAAAGGCCGCATCTCCAGCGGCAGCGGCGGCAGTCGGGTTGATCTCGTTTGCATACGGCGAGCCCGGGTCGAACGGGGAGTCGGGCGGGTTCGCCTCAGCTTGTTGGCGCTCCCACCAGTCAATCGCGGTGGTCAGGCGGTCGTCGAACAAGCTGTCTCGCAGGTAGTCGGCAAGAGCGTCGTCCTGGGCGAAGGTTGCCTCAACGTAACGCAGAAAGAGCGCTTGGTCGGCCACTGCCGTCTGAGTGTTGGCGTTATCGATGCTGTTGGCGTCGTTGTAGAGCTGCGATGACAGGGTAAATCCTTCGAGGACCTCGTCGCCAACGATGGCCGAGCGCATCGACGAATAGCCGGTGAGGAGCGCGGCCAATCCGAGGATCAGCGCAGCGAAAAATTCGAACCGGCGAGAGTCGGTGGCTGTTATCCCGACGGGTGTTGTCTCGCTCATGGTTGCTGCATCGTCGGGTCGAGGATCAACACGATCGTCGCTCGGAGGTGCTCGCGTGCTTGTTGAGTGGTGAGGATGCCGGTCAGCCAGCGACCGCTGATTCCCTCGACGAGAGCCGAGAGACTCACGCCCACCTGAGGCGGATCGAGCGTCGAATCGATCGATCCGTCGACCTGACCGCTGCGAATGAAGTCGGCGATGTCGTCGACCCAGCGTTGGGTGAGCTTGGCAATCGTTGGGCGCAGCGCATGGTCGAAGATCGCGGCATCACGAAGCTCCCCCCATGCGGCGGAGTTCGTTCGTACCGCATCGTCGTCTTGGATCTCGTCGACGAGTACGGCGAGCAGGTTCTCGCGGCCGGTGCCCTCGGCATGATCGGTGTAGGCGTCGGCTTGGTCGCCGATATGTTCGAGGGCCATTTGGAGCAGCGTCGAGCGGTCGCCGAAGTGGTGGTAGATGAGTGCCGCCGACGCGCCGGCGGCCTTGGCGACTTCCTCGACTCGCATCCCGCGGGTGCCTTTGCGGGCAATTTCGGCGACCGCCGCGTTGAGCAGTGCGGTTCGGCGATCGATGGTGCTCATAGACCCTCATGTTCGTTCCGTCGGAGGTCGTGAAGTGTATATCACGAGAGAGTTGACTAAAAATTCACTCAATGTCAGGATGGGTAGCATGCAAGACTTCGAAGTGATCGTTCGCCACGATCTGTTGCCCTCGCCATTCCGGGTTGGTCCGTCGACGAGCGCACCCTTACGGGTCGGCGCGGTGCAGTGCGCCTGGCACGCCGACCCGATCGAGCACGCCAACGTGTTGAGCGACGGCGTTCGGTTGGCGGCCGAACACGGGGCACGGGTGGTGATGCTCCAGGAACTCACCCTGTCGCCGTACTTCTGTATCGATCCCGATGTGCCGGACGCGCTGTCCCGCTTCGGTGAGAATCTGGAAACCGGTCCGACGATCACTCTCGCCCGCGAGCTCGCCGCGACCCACGGGATCAGCGTGCACGCCTCGCTGTACGAACGCACCGCAGATGAGCGGGGATACAACACCGCCATCTGCGTCGACGCGACCGGACGGCTGTTGGCCAGAACTCGTAAGTCGCACATCCCCGAATTCGCGTTCTACCACGAGGACCGCTACTTCGAACCCGCTGACGCCGACCCCGCGGTCGTTGAGGTGGACGGAGCGAAGTTCGCCTTTCCCACCTGCTGGGACCAATGGTTTCC
>JANNNL010000486.1:0-15171 GCA_031398525.1 Actinomycetes bacterium
CACGAATGCACCAATCCGGACCGGAGAAGTCGCCGGGAGCCGTCGATCAGTTCAATACCATCGCGGCGAAGTGAGTCGACGATTGCCGCCCGGGATTCGACCAGGTGAGCCCACGATTTCGGGTGATGATCGACGATTTCCAGGCGGTTGCCGGTCCAGGCCACTACCGATTCGGATAAGGGCTGGCTTCGCACGTCGAACTCGTCGTCATTCATTGTGTGAACGACCAACACGTCGATGTCCGAGGTTGTCGTACCGTCCCCGCGGGCGGCCGATCCGAACATCCACGCGGCGTGGACGGCTGGCCATTGGCCAATGGCGTCTCGGAGCCGATGAACGAGTTCGGCTCGCACATCGACGAGGTCGAGAATCGCCGCGACCGCGAGATGCTCCCGATTCAAACTCACGATGCTCGACCGGCTGACCTGCATCGTCGTCGTCAACCCGGCCGCCGACAGTTGAGTTGCGATGTCGGACGCCGTTGTGTGAGCGATGCCGCACTGCGCGGCAAGCTCGCGCATGGACAACGGTCGGCTCGAGGCGACCAACGCCGCGAGTATCCGGCCACGCGGTCCGGGGACGACATCGAGGATCGGGGAGGCCAGGTTCATGAGTACAAATCCTCCATATGGAGTAAAGATACTCCATATGGAGTGAATTTGCTCGGTAGTGCCAGGGAAATACGGCTTCCACGATCCTCGGCACCGCTCCGTCGCCACCTCGCTCCGTCACCACCCCACATCAACAATCCGAGACATGCCTGGTGGCCGATTGGCGGTGCGTAGTACGGTCCGCTTCGGGCCTCGGGCTTCGACGGCCCACCGAATCAAGGCGGCTCAATGGTGCAAGATACGCCCAATCCAAGCAGCGTCGGCCGAACTGGCGGAACTCGCCGAGCACTGGTCATCGCAGTGTGCATCCTCGCGGGAACGGCAATGACCGGCCTGAGTTCGGCTGGAGCAGGACCGCGCCCGGCAGGCTCTGGGTCCGTGCCCGCCTATCCCGCTGCGCAGGTGGTGCCGACTTCGGGGTTCGTTCCGGTCGGCCAAATCTCGACACCGCTCCCGCGACGGCCGACGAACTCGGACCCGTTGACTCTCGCCAACTGGTGGCGGAGCCTCGCCGGCCGGTACCCCGACGGCGCACCCCTCGTGCCGCTCGCGCTCTCCCCCGGTCTCTCGGAGACCGCCCAGCGCCACGTCGACTACCTTGCGTACCTCCGAACAAAGGGATCGGGCTACTGCGGTCACGTCACGGACCCCCTCTACCCACCCCCGGATCCGGGAAGCCGCAGTCACAACGTCCTGTTCTGCGGTGCCGCTCTATCCGCCGCAATTGACGGATGGATGCTGACGCCACTACACGGCGGCATGTTCGTCGAACCTGCGCAGACCCTCGTGGGGTTTGGCAACTCGTCGGCCGGGTCAGCGGCGGGTTTCGACTTCTCGCAGCGCTCCACCTCGACGTACACGTATCCGGCTCCAAATGGCGTGATGCCCGCGTTGCGTTGGTTGGGTGGTGAGACCCCCAACCCGAGTGAGACCTGCCCGCCGCAATCGAGTGGCTCCATCAACGGTCCGCCGATCATGTTTTCACCGGGAACCTTCACCTTCACCCCTCCGGGTGGTGGAGGTGCGGTCCCCAGCACCTACTACAAGGTGGTCGGCTGGTCGTTCACTCAGGCCGACACCGGCATACCGGTGCCCGCCTGTCTCATGAGCTACACCACTCCGCTCAGTTCCGGGTCGTTTGCCAGTGCTCAGCTGTACGTCTTTCCGAAGCAGCCACTCACTTCCGGCGGAAGGTATCGGGTGGTCTTCGACGGAGACCCGGCGTCGTTCATCGACAACTCCGTGGTGGGCAGTCGATTGCACCTCGACTGGACCTTCACGGCATTCGACTATGCTCAGCAGGTCGAATTGCCCCGCCTGCTCGACACCCGGCCGGCAACGCTCGCTGGGCCGGCCGCAGGTGGCCGGCCGGCTTTCAGGGGCCAGACGATCGAATTTTCAATCGCTGCCATGGCCAGCATTCCAGCGAGCGCCAGCGCGATTGCGTTGAACGTCGCGGCGGTCGACGCCGCAGAACCCGGATTCCTGACCGTGTGGCCGTGCGGAACCGATAGGCCCGAAGCGTCCAACGTCAACTTCAGCAAAGGTCAGACCGTCGCAAACTCCGTCATCGTGAAGCTGGGACTGGGGAGCAAGATATGTCTGTACACCTCGGGTTCCACTCATCTGATCGCGGACCTCGTCGGCTACTTCCCTGCTGCCTTCGCCGGAATCACGCCCCGACGGGTGCTCGAAACCCGATCGGCTACCGGCGCGATCGGCTACGGAGGCGGCAAGCCCACCGCCGGCGAGACGATCGAGATGACGCCGAACGTCGCAGATCGCAGTGCTGTCGTTGCACTCAACGTCACAGCTGTCGATGCCGAGGCCCCCGGGTACCTCACGGCATGGCCATGTGGCACCGACCGACCCGTCGCGTCGAACGTGAACTTCACCAACGGCCAGACGATCGCGAACCTGGTGATCGTGAAACCGGGCTCCGACGGAAAGATCTGCATATAAACCTCCGCCAAGGCCCATGTCCTCGCCGATCTCGCGGGTTCCTTCTCCACCGGGTTCACCGGAGTATCGCCGGTGCGGGTCCTGGAAACCCGGGCCGGTGCCGGACGGATCGGCTTCAGTGGTGACACTCCAGCGGCCGGTCGGATCGTCGAGATCGCAACGCAGGCTCCTGGTGGTGTCGACGCCGTGGTACTCAACATCACGGCGGTCGATCCCGCGAGCGCTGGATATCTCACCGCGTGGCCGTGCGGCGAACCGCAACCCATGGCCTCAAACTTGAATTTCGCCAAGGGACAGACAATTGCCAACACCGTCATCTCGAAACCCGGTTCCCTCGGAAAGGTCTGCGTGTTTACGTCGGCATCCACCGACCTGCTGGCAGACCTCGCCGGCTGGATTCCCGCTGGATGACGATTCAGTCAACTGATACGTGATTCACGAGGACCGCTCGGCCGCTCGAATCGTCGCCGATGTTGAACGCCAGGCCGTCTACCGCGAGTTTTGCTCAGTAATGCCAGGGGGAGTTCGACCAGTCGGGGGCGCGCTTTTCGAGGAAGGAGTCGCGTCCTTCGGCGGCTTCGTCGGTGCCATAGGCCAGACGGGTGGCTTCGCCGGCGAAGATCTGCTGGCCGACCAGGCCGTCGTCGATCAGGTTGAACGAGAACTTGAGCATCCGCTGGGCGGTCGGGCTCTTGCCGTTGACCAGTCGTCCCCATTCGAGCGCGGTGGCTTCCAACTCGCCATGCGCCACGACGGCGTTGACCATGCCCATCCGGTGGGCGTCGTCGGCGGAGTATTCCTGGCCGAGGAAGAAGATCTCGCGGGCGAACTTCTGGCCGACCTGGCGGGCGAGATATGCCGAGCCGAACCCGCCATCGAACGAGGCAACGTCGGCGTCGGTCTGCTTGAACCGGGCGTGCTCGCGCGACGCAATCGTCAGGTCCGACACGACGTGCAGGCTGTGACCACCACCCGCGGCCCATCCCGGGACCACGCAGATCACGACCTTGGGCATGAAACGGATGAGCCGCTGCACTTCGAGAATGTGTAGTCGGCCGGCGCGGCCCGGCTCGATCGATGAGGCGGTCTCGCCCTCGGCGTACTTGTAGCCGTCTTTGCCGCGAATTCGCTGGTCACCGCCGCTGCAGAACGCCCAACCGCCATCCTTGGGTGACGGTCCGTTTCCGGTGAGCAGTACGCAGCCGACATCGGTTGACTGACGGGCGTGGTCGAGGGCGGTGAATAACTCATCGACCGTGTGCGGACGAAAGGCGTTGCGGATCTCGGGGCGGTTGAAGGCGATGCGCACCGTGCCGTGGGCCTTGGCGCGGTGGTAGGTGATGTCGGTGAAGTCGAACCCGGCGACCGTCGTCCAGGCATCGGCATCGAAAATCTCAGAGACCATGCCATAAGCCTGCCCGCTCGGCGGGGCACAACCGAATTCCGCCCCGTACCATCGTCGGCTGTGAGCGCTCGTGGGGATGGAACGGTCGACCGTGGCGCATTGCTCTGCGGCGATCGGACCTTCGTCCTCGGCGAGCGCACGTATGTGATGGGGATTGTCAACATCACGCCCGATTCGTTCTCCGACGGGGGTTTGTTCCACGATCCCGACGTCGCCTATCGCCACGCGGTGGCGATGTTCGACGAGGGAGCCGACATCGTTGATATCGGCGGAGAGTCGACCCGCCCGGGCGCGTCGACGCTTGACGTCGCCGAGGAGTTGCGCCGCACGATTCCGGTGATCGAACGTCTGGTCGCGGCGGGGGCACGAGCGATCTCGATTGACACTCGTCACGCGGCGGTTGCCCGTGCTGTGCTCGATGCCGGTGCCGCCTGGGTCAACGACGTGTCGGGACTCGCCGACTCGAACCTTGCCACCGTCGCCAGCGCCGCGGACGCCCTGGTGGTGATGCACAACCGCCTGGCCGGGTTCGCCCCGGTGGAGGACGACGTGCGCTACGACGATGTTGTCACCGAGGTTTGTCGTGAACTAGCTCGACTGGTCGACGTCGCGGTCGCCGGGGGAGTGGCGCGTGAGCGAGTGGTGATCGACCCGGGTCTCGGCTTCGGCAAGTCGGTGGCTGACAACGTTGCGCTGATGCGGTCGGTCGCCCGGCTGCAGACCATCGCTCCCGTGTTGCTCGGACCGTCACGCAAGCGATTCCTCGGGGCGATTGCCGGAATCGACTCGGCGGCCGATCGGGACGCGGCAACGATCGGAGCATGCCTGGTTGCCGCCGAGCAGGGCTGTGACGTTGTCCGCGTTCACGACGCCCGGGGAGTGCGCCAGGCCTTGGCCATCTTCGCCGCGGGCCGCCCATAGGGTCGCAGGTCGCCTATAGGGCCGCCGTACGAGTCGAGGTCGCGTATCGTCACCGACCGCCGGCGTCAGGTGTCGGGTGATCCTTCGCCGACGAAGGCGGAACTCATCAGATCAGAACTCCGGGCCGCATCCCGCGCAATGAACTCACCACGGCCAGTTCGTCGGCCTCGCCCACCTCATCGACGAGCAGCACCCGTTCGATGGCCGTGCCGCGGTCGACCAGGAGCTGTCGGCCGATTCCGTTCAAGCCGCCACAGGTCAGTGGGGGGACGCACCACTGATCGCCGATGCGGTAGAGCAGGTTGGCGACCGTTGTCTCGACGACCTCGCCGCGCTCGTTGACGAGAATGACGTCATCGACGTCGGGGTGGCGGGCGCGCGCCGCGTCGTAATGGGCTCGGTTGGTCGTCTTGTGGGAGCTGAACGTGTCGTCGCTGCGAAGGTGCACGGTATCGACGGCGAGCCGAACCGGTCCGTCGGGAGTCCGTGCCAGGGGCATTGTCTCAATCTCGACCGAACCATCTCGTTCTAACAACACCCGGAGCCGAGTCGGGATATCGCCGCAGATCAACGCACCGATTCGGCGCTCGGTGGCCGAGCGATCGAATCCGAAACCGAACCACCCGGCCGACGCTTCGAGGCGATCGAGGTGCCGGGTCAGGTTGACCGGGCCCCAGTTGGTCAGCCGGAGCGTTTCCAACAGCCGGAACGCCGGACGGCGCTCGGTGAGCACCCGAGCCTTGGCGTCAACCTCAGCGCTCTCGGCGGCGGCGTCGGAGGACCATGTGATGCCGCCCCCCGAGCCATAGATGAAGTGACCAGTCGACCGGCGCATCACGGCGGTGCGAATCGCAACGCTGAATCGAGCAGTCGGACCGTGACCGGGCGACTCGTCGGGCGCAGGCCCGAGAATGCCGATCGCCCCGCAGTAGACGCCGCGCGGTTCAGGTTCCAACGAGTCGATGATCGACATCGCCGACGCCTTGGGAGCCCCGGTGATCGAGCCGCAGGGGAATGTGGCGGCGAGCAGATCAACAAGTTCCACGTCATGCCGGGTCGTTGCCTGCACCGTGGATGTCAGCTGCCAGACCGTCTCGTACCGCTCCAAATCGAACAAGGCCGGCACCCGCACCGAACCGAGTTCGGCGACGCGTGACAGGTCGTTGCGGAGTAGGTCGACGATCATCACGTTCTCGGCGCGGTCCTTCAGTGAGGCCCGCAACCACGCGGCCGCCTCGGCGTCATCGGTCAAGCGACGCCCTCGCCGAACGGTGCCCTTCATCGGCTTGGTCGTCACAGTCGTGCCATCCCATTCGAGGAACAGCTCGGGAGACGCCGAGACGATGCCGACGTCGCCGAACTCGAGGAACACGTTGTACGCACCCCGCTGGGCCCGGGCCATCGAGGCGTACAGGCTGAACGGATCGCCGATCAACCGAGCGTGGAACCGCGACGTGAGATTGACCTGGTAGGCATCGCCGAGCTCAATTCGGCGGCGGATCTCGTCGACATCATCCTCATACGACGTCGGGGCCGGCACCCGTTCCAGGTCGACGAGTTCGTGGGAGCTGTGCTCCGTGGCGTCGAGCGGGGCCACGACGCGCCGCTCAGTAAACGCGACGAACTGGGCGTATGGCAGCCCATGGGGGGTCGCTCTGCGGGGGAACGCATCGTCGAACGCAGCCCCCGCTTCGTAGGCGAGGTAGCCGACAACCCATGCACCGGCGGCCGCCGCAGCGGTCGCCGCTCGCACGACGTCGCCGATCTCGTCGAGGTTGCGGGCGACGAATTCGTCGAGCGGGGTGGCGAACTCGAACGACGTTCCAGCGATGAAATCGTCGGCTCGGGCAAACCGGTCGAGCGGCTTAGTGTGGGCGGGGAGCGGTATCCGCAACACGATTCCACGTCCGGATGACGGCCTGATCCCGCTCGTATCCGAGCACGCTGGTCGCCGCGGGTTCCAGCACGAACATTCGGGCCGACTCGGGTGACAGGCCCAGCCAACGAGTGGTGAGGATGCGCAATAGGTGCCCGTGAGCGAAGCACAGCACACGCTCGCTGGAGGTCCGCAGTGGTGCCAGAAACCGGTCGGCGCGACCAGCGACGTGATGGAGCTGCTCGCCACCGGGCACCCCGTCGTCCCACAGCACCCAGCCGGGGCGTTCAGCGAGGATGTCGAGCTTCGTCCGGCCCTCGTAGTCGCCGTAGTTCCACTCGCGTAGGTCGTCATCGACCGTCGCTCGCTCACCGAACCCGGCCAACTCACACGTGTCACGCGCCCGAGCGAGGGGGCTCGTCACCACCCGATCGAACGATTGGGTGGCCAGGAACCCGGCCAACGAGGCCGCTTGGGCCACCCCGACCTCGTCGAGGGGGATGTCGGTCCAGCCGGTGTGGCGGCCAGTCGCCGCCCACTCGGTGCGGCCATGTCGCACCAGCCAGAGCTCGGTCGTGGTCATCGCGCCAGACTCCGCCCGAGCGTCGCTCGCCAACCGTTCATCAGGATCCCAAGAAACACCGTGGTGACGATGACGAACGCGATCGCGGTTCCGTCATCGAAAATAGACCGGCGAAGGAGCAGGCCGACGGAAACGGTGCCCACCCAGATCAGGGCCCCGCCAGTCGCCGAGCGACCGCTCGGGAGTTTGAGGGCAGTCACCGCCGCCCATGCGACGACCAGGGCAATGAGGAATGGCAGCGCAATGCGCAGCGTTTCGACCACGGCGTTGCCCTGGTGGTGGCTCGATCGCCCGATGATCACGAACAGGCCGATACATGCGGCGTCGACGCCGATCGCCGGATCAAGATGCCGCTGCATGCTGTCCATCATGCCGCTGTTTCCCGCGCCCTATGCGGCGGGGAACGCCCCGAGCATCCGCGCTGCGGCGAGGGTGTTCTCGAGTAGGCATGCGATCGTCATCGGCCCGGTCCCGCCGGGCATCGGGGTGATCGCCCCGGCGATTGCCTGGACCGCGTCGAAGTCGACGTCGCCGACAATCCCGGCCTCGGTGCGGGAGATCCCCACATCGAGCACTGCTGCGCCCGGCTTGACGTGGGCGGCCGTGATCATCCGCGCCTGGCCGGCGGCCGCGACGATGATGTCGGCCTCTCGGCACACCTCGATCATGTCGGGCGTACGGGAGTGGGCGAGGGTCACGGTGCAATCGACGCCTTTGCGACCCAGCAGGAGCACCTGGGGCAGCCCGACGAGCGTCGACCGACCGACGACAACCGCCCGCTTGCCCGCGGTCGGGACGCCATAGCGCGCCAACAGTCGCATCACGCCTAACGGGGTGCAGGGCGCGTGGCCGGGTAGACCACGGACCAAGCGTCCCATCGAGCGTTCCGTGAGACCGTCGACGTCCTTGTCGGGCGGGAGCAGCGCCAACACCGGTTCGGCGTCGAGCCCGTTCGGCAGGGGGAGCTGGCACAGAATGCCGTGCACGCCCGGATCGTTGGCCAACTGCCCGATGACGTCTTCCACCTGCGCCTGGCTGGCATCGCCGGGGACGGCAACGTGGCGCGACGTCATGCCGGCCTCGTCGGCCTTCTTCTGCTTGTTGCGTACGTAGATCTGGCTCGGCTTGTCCTCGCCGACCAGCACCGTCGCCAAACAGACCGGCGGCGATCCGGCGGCCTCGATGATCTGGCGCAGCTTCACGACGGTCTCGTCACGCAGCCGATTGCCATCCATCGAAATGGCCCCACCGGGGGTGCGATCGAATGTGTTCATAGAGTTCTCCAGACTGAATCACGCGTCGAGCGCCCGCGCCGCCAGGTGCAGCGAGACAAGGTGGGAGCGGCCAAGGCGCAGCGGAGGCTAGTCCCGACCACTAGGAGAGACCCTTGCGCACGGGGGCTGCGCCCCCGAACCCCATCGGCGTCCGGCTCGCTGGCCCTCGCACGGTCTCCAGTCTGTCGGCCGTGAGCGCGACAAGGTCTGTGTTCACGACAGACCCACGATTTCGCCGTTCTCGTCGAAATCGATGATCGAGGCGGCGGGCGCCGAACCGAGGCCGGGCATCGTGGTCATGTCGCCACAGATCGGGTAGACGAACCCGGCGCCGACCGAGGCGCGAGCCTCGCGGACGTTGAGGGTGTGGCCGGTCGGCGCACCCTTCAGCGTCGGGTCGCCCGAGATCGACAGGTGGGTCTTCGCGATGCAAACGGGCAGGTTGCCGAAACCGTTCTTCTCGTAGCGGGCAAGCTGCGTGTTCGCCGCGGCCGAGTAGGTGACGTTGGCCGCCCCATAGATCTTGGTCGCCACGGCCTCGATCTTCTCCTTGAGCGTGGCGTCCGACGGGTAGCAGAACTGGAAGTTCGATGGCTCGTCGCACGCCTCGACGACGGCCTGGGCCAGGTCGGTGGCGCCCGCTCCGCCATTGGCGAAGTTGGTACACACCGCAACGCGAGCGCCCACCGACTCGGCGATTTCGCGGATGGCCTGGTGCTCCGAGGCGAAGTCGCCGGGGAAGGCGTTGATTGCCACGACGGGGGAGACCCCGTGAACTTTGACGTTCTCGATCTGCTTGATCAGGTTGGCTGCACCGGCGCGCACGTCATCGGGGTTCTCGGCGAGCAAGTCGGCGGGCAATGGCTTGCCGGCAACGATCTTGAACTTGCCCGAGTGGGCCTTCAGCGCCCGTACGGTGGCGACCAGTACGGCAGCGTCGGGAACCATGCCCGAGTTGCGGCACTTGATGTTGAAGAAGCGCTCGGCGCCCATGTCGGCACCGAAGCCGGCCTCGGTGATCAGATACTCACCGGCGCGAATGCCGATCAGGTCGCCGATGATCGAGGAGTTGCCGTGGGCGATGTTGCCGAACGGGCCGGCGTGAACAATGACGGGGGTGTTTTCGAGGGTCTGGAGCAGGTTCGGTTTGATCGCCTCGCCCATGATGACGGCCATCGAACCGGCGCCCTTGAGCTGCTCGGCGGTGACTGGGTCGCCCGACTTGGTGTAGCCGACGACGATGCGGCCGAGGCGGGCGCGCATGTCGGCCTTCGAGGTCGCCAGGGCAAGGATCGCCATCACTTCCGACGCGGCGGTGATGTCGAAGCCGGTCTGGCGGGTGACACCGTCCATCTTGCCGCCGAGGCCGACGATGATGTTGCGCAGCGCCCGATCATTGACGTCGAGCACGCGGCGCCAGGTGATGTTGTGCATGTCGAGGCCGAGTTCGTTGCCCTGATGGAGGTGGTTGTCGACCATCGCCGAGAGCAGGTTGTGGGCCGCGGTGACGGCGTGGAAGTCGCCGGTGAGATGCAGGTTGAGCAGTTCCATCGGGATGACTTGGCTGTAGCCGCCTCCGGCGGCCCCACCCTTGATGCCGAAGGTCGGGCCCATCGAGGGCTGGCGCAGGCTGATGACGGCTTTCTTGCCGATGTGCTTCATTGCTTGGCCGAGGCCGACCGTCGTGGTCGTCTTGCCCTCGCCGAGGGGGGTGGGGGTGATCGCCGTCACCACGACGTACTTGGCCTTCGGGCGGTCGGCGAGCTCGTCGATGGCCTCAAGACGAATCTTGGCCAACTCGTCGCCGTGCTGCTCGAGCAGGTGCGGGCCGATGCCCATCTGGGCGGCGATGTCGGTGAGCGGCTGGAGCTTGCCAGCGCGTGCGATCTCAAGGTCTGACGGGAATCCCATGGTCGATCTACCCTTCTATGGCGGCGTGCAGAGATTACTCAGAATCGCCCACCAATTTGCCACCATGAGGGAAGTTGCCACATCGTGGAAGATTTGCCGACCGGTCGTCGATCGGTTCGAAGCGATTCAATGCAGTCTGCAGGCTATATGTCAGGACAAAGGCTGCCCAACTGGCATGTTTCCCAGGACGGGACGGGCTGGTAGAACGGACACATGATCGAACGTATTGACCCCGGTCCCCGTATGAGCGCTGCCGTTGCTTACGGCGATCGTGTGTACCTTGCCGGCATCGTCGCCAATGACACCTCGGCCGACGCCAAGGGCCAGACCGAGCAGATTCTGGCTCGCATCGACGAGTTGCTGGCCAAGGCCGGCACCGACAAGACCAAGCTGCTCAAGGCCAATATTTGGATGACCGACATGGCCGACTTCGGGGCGATGAACGAGGTGTGGGATACGTGGGTCATCCCCGGTCACACGCCGGCACGCGCCACCGTCGAGTCGAAGTTGGCGACCCCCGCCTACCTCGTCGAGATCATGGTCGAAGCGGTTCGCTGATCGGTTGCGCCGCGGGAGTCGTTAGCGAGTAGCGACGGCTCGACACGACCACACAACGGGGACCGACTCGTCGGGGCGCTCGGTGACCGTCAGCAGGTTCGCGGTGATGACGAAGTCGACCGGGTCGCCCGATTCGACGCGGAAGCCACGCCCGGTCACGGGATCGAAGGGACCGGTCGCCAACACCTGGCCATCGTTGATCGAGGCCTGGGTCGCCATCAATGAGCCGACGATCTCCTCCGTCGACCACGCCCGAGCCGACACCTCGATGAACACTTGCTGGCCGTCGCCCGGGTTGCGAACGAACACGAATCCGGTGCGGGGCTCATCGGGTTGTCCGTCGCAGACCCAGACCTCTTCGACGCTTCCGGCGTCGTAGACCGCCGGGGTGCCCGTCGGGGCGACAGGTTGGGGAGTGGTCGCATTCGTCGGTAGCGGGGGAACCGGGTCGCCGATGACGTCATCGTCGGGTGGCGGTGCCGGAGTCGGCGGGACGGTCGATGCCGGTGGGGGAGCGGCGGGGCCGGCGCCCGCCGGTGCCACGTCGACAGCCGATGTGGTGGACGTCTCGGACCGGGTGAGGACCGTCGTCGAGGGCCCAGGACCCGCAGCGACCGCTGAGCTCGTGGTGTCGGCGAACGACGTTGTCGGGGGGGTCGTTCCGTCGATTGGTTCGACCGACGGCGTGGGTGCTTCCAGGCCCGATCCCTCAAGCTGCGAACCGGTCGGCATCTCGGCAACTGTCACCGTTGAACCGGAACCGGACTCGATGCTGCCGACGAGTGTGGTCGCCGTTGCATCGCCGGACACGGCGCTGATGGTCGCCGCGCAAGCCACGGCAGTGACTGAGATCAAGATCGCCAGTGCCCAACGCCCAGAGCGATGAACGGAGTCAAGCAGTGGTTGAATCGCACCAGTCTGGCGCAATTCCGGGCCAGTACCTGACCGGCGCCCCATGCAATCAGCGCGAGCCGACCGCCACCGGCCGCTTGTCCTCGACCTTGCGCCGATACCCCCACAGCACCAGGCTCATCAGCAGAATCAGCAAGCCGTACCAGAACTCGACTGATATCCCGAAGAGTTTGTCGGTTCCGGCGTAGCCGATCTTGGCCAGGTTGAGGTTGCCGACGACCAGGAAGATGACGTTGAGCGCGGCCAGAACGGCGGCAATCGGGAGCCAGTACGAAGCGAGCTTCACGGGGCGAACGGCGTCAGGTCGGTCTTTGCGCAACAGCAGCACGCCGGTCAGCGCCAGAATGTGGGCCAGCACATACCCAAGATTGCTCGCCACCAAGATGGCCAGGGTGTTGTCGAACAACACGAGCAACGCGATGTTGACGGCCGCGTCGGCGATGATCGCGTTGGCCGGCATGTGTCGATCGTTGAGCTGGCCGAACCACTTCAGGGTAAGGCCCTCGCGGCTGATGCCGTACAGCGCCCGGCTCGCGTCCATCGTCGCGGTGTTCATCGAGAGCAGTAGCCCGGCGACCACGAACAGGAGGAAGAAGCCAGCCGCCCCACCGCCAAGAATCTGGCGCATCGTGGTCACGACGTAGATACCTGCGGCGTCGCCGCCGGAGGCGCCATTGACCTGGTCGACCGAAAGGGTTCCGACGACGCCGAGGGGGAGCAGGAAAAACACCACGATGTCGAACAGAGATGAGCTGCGCAACGCGCGAGAGGTGTCGTCGGCCCGTTTGTATTCGGGCGCGAAGGTGGCGACCGCTTCGGTCGCGTAGCTCGACCACGCCATGGCGTAGAGCCAGACCAAGATCAACGTCCAACCGGGGAACGAGCTCTCCAAGTTCGAGGCCTTGAAGTCGCCTGAGGCGAATGTCCCGAGCATGATGAGCAGTAACGGAATGAACAGCAACGCTCCGGTGACGTAGCTCAACCACACGGTCGGGCGAATACCTCGGATGTTGAACCACGAGACCCCCACGACGGTCACAATGGCGATCGATTCGGGGAGACCGAACGTCGAGACGCCCAGATTGACCGACCACGTGCTGCCCGAGAACCACTGGGCGGTGATCAGATTGCCGATCAGCAGACCGAAGATCGACAGCACGCTCGACCAGCCGAACCAGTAACCGAACGTGGCCAATGGTCCGGCGGGGGTGAAGTACTTCTTCCACCCCTCGTGGGCATAGAGGGCGATACCCCCCGGCTTGTCGGGGAACATCGCCGCGGGTTCCTGATAGATCCAGGCCTGCAGCGTGCCGATCACCATCGACGCGGTCCATACCAGCACCGCGCCCCAGGGGCCCAGGGTGCCGATGGTGTAGCCGAGCGAGGCGATCAAGAACCCCGGATTGGCAAGGGCGATGACAAAGCCGTCCCACCAGCGCAAGGTGCGCAGCAGTTCTCGTTCTTCGACTCGGGCAACGCCGACCTCGGCTGTGATCATCGTTTCATCCCCTGCTAACCGTTCCGCCTTGAACGTTCTTGAGCACAATAACCACCCCGGTCGGTTGCGATACGCTCGCCTGCGACACCCGGACAACGAATGGTGCCAACGGAGTACTCATGGCTGTGGTGAAGGTAACGATTTCGTGCCCATGCGGCGCGTCCCTACGGATTCCCCATGGTGAGCGCCAGGCGTGCGCCTGTGGTCGTAAATGGGACACGAGTTCCATCCCCCGGTCGGACATCGAAGCGCTGGGGGCAACCGTGCGCAGGTACCGCCGCAACGAGATCGCGTTCGTGATGGTGGCGCTCGGCGTGACCATCGCGTTGATGCTGATCGCTCGTTCTGCCCCGCTGATCGTGGTGTTCCCCGCGTTCATCCTGGCCTGGGTTCGGTGGTTTCGGCCATGGTGGCAGCGCCGCCGACAGGCCAAGCTGGTCGGCTTGCCGACGTGGGACCTACGGCCAGAAGTAGACGGCTAGCCGTCTACGCGCCGACAGCAACGCGCGACGGAACGGCGATGACCCGGTGACGTCCGACGGCGATGCACAGCGCCCCGAGCAACGCTGAGATCGCCGCCGACAAGAATGCAACGCGATAGCTGACATGTTCGGCGAGCGCCCCGAATAAGAACGGACCCGTCGCTGCCCCGATGTAGGTCCCGGTTTGCGTGACGCCGCTGGCTGCGGCCGGGCCACTCGGATTGGCCTGGGCGATGGCGAGGTTGAACAGTCCCGGCCACCCCCAACCGGCGGCGTAAGCGACCAGGCCGCCGACCAGCAGGGGCACCGAGCGCAGGACCGACATCGTTGCGAATCCGGCGGCGCCAACGAACATCATCGACGCGACCAGCGGAAACGAATCTTGCCCCACCCGGTCGGCGCGGGCGCCGAGGGTGACTCGCACGGCAATGACGATCAGGCTGCCCAGCGCGGCGAGCAGACCCGCTGACCCTGCGCTGAATCCGGCGCGATACAGGCTGCTGGTCATGAACGACCCCAGCGACGATGCGGCGAGTGCACCGAAGCCAACTCCTGCGCCCAAAATCACCAGCGTGGGAATCGGCTGATCGCGAGTGCCGGCCACGGCGCCGGTCGGCAGCGCACCGGTCATGCCATCGACCTCGACGGCGACCAGGGCTCCGGCGATGGCGAGGACCGCGCCGCCGACGAAGGCCCACCGCCATCCGACGGTCAACGCAATCGCCGGGACGGCCAGTCCGCCGAGCAAGGTCGAACCGGGAATCGCCGACTGCTTGAGGGCGAAGGCGATGCCTTGGCGATGGGGCGGCACAACGCGGGTGATGTAGAGGTTGGTGGCTGGTTGGCTCAGAGCGTTGGCAACCCCGCCGCTGATCAACAAGGCGCAGAACGATGTCAGGGAGTGAGCCCCGATGGCAACGGCAAGCATCGTCGTTGCGCTCAGCACGGCGGCGATTCGCATCGACTTCACCGGCCCGAGGCGTTCGACGGTCCGTCCGAACAACGCCGAGCAGAGCGCGGCGACGCCAAAGGCCATGGCGATGGCCAACCCGAGGCCGGTCTCGCGAAACCCGAGCTCATCGCGGAGTTGAACGCCGATGGCTCCGGAGAGGAAGGTGGGCAGCGTGCCGGTCGTAGCCACCAGCACGGTGGCGGTGAGCGGCCGGACGAGGCGAAGG
>JANNNL010000434.1:0-3562 GCA_031398525.1 Actinomycetes bacterium
ACCCTTTCCAACTGTTGTGTGCCACCGTGTTGTCGGCGCAGACGACCGACGCCCGAGTGAACATGGTGACGCCGGTGCTTTTCGCCCGCTACCCGTCAGCGGCCGACCTCGCCGCGGCCAATCCGACCGAGCTCGAGGAAATCATTCGCTCGACGGGTTTCTACCAGGCCAAGGCGCGCAACCTCACGGCGTTGGCGAACCGACTGGTCGACGTGTTCGGCGGCGAGGTACCCCGATCACTCGACGATCTGATCACCCTGGCCGGCGTCGGACGCAAGACCGCCAACGTCGTTCGCAGCGTTGCGTTCGATGTACCCGGCCTGCCGGTTGACACCCACGTGGGCCGCCTGGCCCGGCGGTTGGGTCTGACGGTTGAAGAAGATCCGGTGAAGGTCGAGATGGAACTCAACAGCTTCATTCCTCCGGCGGATCGAGGCGGCTTCAGCCTCCGGTTAATCCTTCACGGTCGTCGCGTGTGCGACGCTCGCAAGCCGAATTGTGTCGAATGCTCGCTCTCCGACGTGTGTCCTTCGTCACAGGCACCACGTCTGACCAGGGCATCGAAGGAAGTGGGCCATACTACCCAGAGGTAACCACCGTGGGTGGTGCTTGCAATTCCTGGGGGTCGGTGTATGATGGCTGCACCAACCAGGTTCCCGCCACCTGGTTTGCGGGTGACGTTGGGATCCGCCGCCTAACGTCACATGAGCGACGGCCCCGCAAGGGGCCGTCGCCGCTTTTTACGGTGAGATTGTAGATTTCGTCGACTCCGGCGTGATTCACCGTGAGAGACGAGTCGCCCGGTCCAAGTGCCGCCGAGCCATCAGCAGCGAACGCTCTGCCTCGTGAAGCACGACCATCAACTCCTCGGTCTCACCACCGGTGAGTGGCTCGGCGAGTGACGCGACTCGGCGCCGGAGGCCGTCGACGGTGTCGACAAGCGAGCTGAGATCGGCGTGGAGAGCGGACGACATACGTCCAGTCTGGCCTGCCAATCTGACAACCCGACTGTCGAGGTGATCCGCTCATGATGCGCATTGTCGCCATGTCGCGCTGGGCGTGACGATGACAGAGGTTCGTCACACAATCCTTGAGGCTCCAGCGCCGACATCTCGCTAGCCTCGAACGCGTGCCTCGCCCCGCTGTTCGTGACGACTTACGAGCGCTGGAGGGGTACCACTCCCCACAGGTCGAGGTACGGGTCCGGCTGAACACCAACGAGTCGCCATACCCCCCGCCACCCGCGTGGCGAGAGGCCCTGCACGCCGCGTCGACGACCCTCGCGTGGGAGCGCTATCCCGACCGCTCGGCGACTGCGCTGCGGCGGGCGATCGGGTCGATGCACGGCGTCGGGCCCGAGCAGATTTTCGTCGCCAACGGCTCCAACGAAGTGCTCCAAACCGTCCTGCTGACCTTCGCCGGGGCCGGGCGGACCGTCGCCACGTTTGAACCGACATATCAGCTCCATAGCCATCTCGCCCGACTCTCGGGGGCAACCGTGGTCGAGGGGGAGCGCTCGGCCGACTTTCAATTGGATCTCGCTGAGGTTGATCGGGTGCTCGCCGAGGCCCGTCCGGCGGTGACGTTTCTCTGCTCGCCGAACAACCCAACGGGCCGCGAAGAGCCGATCGAACACCTCCAATATCTGCTGGCACGGGCTCCGGGACTGGTCGTCGTCGATGAGGCCTACGGTCAGTTCGCCTCGTGGTCGGCGGTGCCGCTGGTCGACGACGAGACGCCGTTGGTCGTCAGCCGCACCTTCTCGAAGACGTGGTCGATGGCGGCCGCTCGACTCGGCTATCTCATCGGCCCGGCATGGATCGTCGCCGAACTCGACAAAGTGGTGCTGCCCTACCACCTCGATTCGTTCAAACAACTCGCGGGTCGCCTGGCCGTCGACTACATCGCCGAGATGAACGAGCGGGTGGCGCTGATCGTCTCGGAGCGGGAGCGGATCAGCGCCGCGTTTGGCGACCTGCCGGTGGAGTTCTGGCCGAGCGGGGCGAACTACGTGCTTTTCCGGCCGCTGGATCGGTCGCTGGGCCGGTCGGGGAGTGATGTCTGGCAGGCCCTGGTCGACCGCTCGATACTGGTGCGCGATTGCTCGGGCTGGCCCCGACTCGAGGGGTGTCTGCGGGTCACTGTCGGTACGGCCGATGAAAACAACGCCTTCCTCGGGGCATTGGCCGAGATACTGACCGGAGTGCCGACGGAGGGGACGCGATGAGGGTTGGGCAGCGGAACAGAACCACCAAGGAAACCTCGATCGAGGTAGCCATCGATCTCGACGGCAGCGGTCAGACCGAGATCGCCACCGGCATTCCGTTTTACGACCACATGCTTGATCAGCTGGGACGGCATGGTGGTTTTGACCTGCGAGTTCAGGCGACCGGCGATCTGCACATCGATACCCATCACACCGTGGAGGACGTCGCGATCAGCGTCGGCGAGGCGCTGCGCGAGGCGTTGGGCGACAAGGCCGGGGTTCGCCGGTTCGCCAGTGGTTCTTATCCGCTCGACGAGGCCCTCGTGCACGTCGCGCTCGACCTGTCGGGACGCCCGTTCTTCGTGTGGGATGTCGAACTTCCCGAATGCATTCCGCTCGGTAGCCCTCCGTTCGACCCGCGGCTGGCCGAACACGCGTTGCAGAGCTTCGCTACCGCTGCCGGCATCACACTGCATGTCTCGTTGACCCGCGGCCGCAACGTCCATCACATCATCGAGGCCACGTTCAAGGGCGTGGCGCGCTGCCTCCGTGACGCCGTGCGGGTCGAGGGCGTCGCCGTTCCGTCGACCAAGGGTGTGTTGTGACCGCCGGTGAAGACCGGCAGGCTCGTCGTCCCGTCGTCGCCATCGTCGACTATGGCATCGGCAATCTGCGGTCCGCGCACAAGGCGATCGAGAAGGTCGGTGCCGATGCCCGGCTGACAGCCGACACCGTGGAGATCGAGAAGGCTGACGCCGTGGTTCTGCCGGGGGTTGGCGCTTTTGGGGCCTGCATGCGAGCACTTCACGACTCAGGGCTCACTGCGGTGGTGCTCGACGCCGCGGCGTCCGGTCGGCCGTTCCTCGGGATCTGCGTGGGCACGCAGATGTTGTTCGATGCCAGTGATGAGACCCCCGGCGTCGCCGGTCTCGGCATTCTGCCGGGGGTCGTCAGATGGCTCCCACCCGGCGTCAAGCGCCCACAGATGCAGTGGAATCGCCTCACGATCACGGCGGCCGACGAGCAGATCTTCTCCCGCTTCGATGACGAGGCGTGGATGTACTTCGTCCATTCCCTGCATGGCGCGCCCGAGGATGCGGGCGACGTGATCGCCACCGTCGAGTACGGCGGGACCATCAACGCCGCGTTTCGCCGCGGGTCGGTACTCGCTACCCAGTTCCATCCAGAGAAGTCGGCCCATGATGGGTTGGCCCTGCTCACCAGCTTTGTGGAGGGAATCGGTGTCGGTTGAGCTTTATCCAGCGATCGATCTGCGGGCCGGGCGCGTCGTACGGCTGACCCAAGGCGACTACGGCCGCGAAACGGTCTACGGCGACGACCCGGTGGCGGCGGCTC
>JANNNL010000531.1:0-1774 GCA_031398525.1 Actinomycetes bacterium
GACTGGGACCGTAATCCTCCGGATGAATTCACCGGCAGCCGGTAGGCTGCTTGCGCGAGTTTTGGGAACAATCGTTCGATGTAGCGCGCATAACCGAACCCGGATGGCGTCAGCGGGCCACAGTGCCAGGCGGCACGCAACGAGGAAATTTGACGGTCGCGACGTAGTGTGATCGGTGGCCCACGGTTGGGCCGGGCTCGTTCGTGTTCCGCACGTCTTCGGGCCATCCCTGCGGCCAGTTGCGCCCGGGGAACCCGAGACCTTCGGAGAATCCCATGGTGGAGCGCCGCTTCACGTCCACGTCCCCCTCAAATCGCCACGCCTCGGCACGCCCCGGCGGCGGATCGTCGTCGCGTCGCACGCCCGACAATCGCACGCCTGAGCAGCGCTCAGCCGATGCCCGTCGCAACGATCGCCCCGCTGACGTTCGCTTCACCGAGCCCGTGTACTCGGGCCCGAGTGGCTTCGACGGCTTCGGTTTGCCGCAGCGCGTCGTGGCCGCCCTCGGCGACTCCGGCATCCTCGAGCCGTTCCCCATCCAGCAGGCAACCCTGCCCGACGCGATGGCCGGCAAAGACATCCTCGGCCGCGGCCGCACCGGCTCGGGCAAGACCCTCGGCTTCGTGTTGCCGATCCTCGCTCGCCTGTCGACGTCGGGTACGCCCCGTCATCCCGGCCGCCCCCGTGCGCTGATCCTCGCCCCGACCCGCGAGCTCGCCTCGCAGATCAACGCCGTGGTCGCTCCCCTCGCTGCCGTGCTCGGCATGCGTTCGACGGTGATCTTCGGCGGCGTTGGTGCCGGCGGCCAGGTATCGGCCCTGCGAAATGGCGTCGACATCCTCGTTGCCTGCCCCGGCCGCCTGGAGGATCACATGCGCTCGAACGCGTGCAACCTGCGCAGCGTCGAGATCACGGTGCTCGACGAGGCCGACCATATGTCTGACCTCGGCTTTCTTCCCGCCGTGAAGCGGTTGCTCGATGAGACGCCGCGCGAAAGCCAGCGGATGCTGTTCTCGGCCACCCTCGACCAGGCCGTCGACGTGATCGTCAAGCGCTATCTGCGCAACCCAATCACCCACTCCGTCGATTCGGAACAGTCGCCGGTCGTCGAGATGGCCCACCACGTGTTGCACGTGTCGAACGCCGATCGTCTGCCGGTGCTCGTCGACCTCACGTCGGCCCCCGGCCGCACGCTGATCTTCACCCGCACCAAGTTCCGCGCCAAGACGCTGACCCGTCAGCTGAACATGGCCGGCGTGCCCTCGGTCGAGTTGCACGGCAACCTCGCCCAGAACGCCCGCGAGCGCAACCTCGCCGCCTTCTCCGACGGCACTGCACCGACGATGGTCGCTACCGATATCGCCGCTCGCGGCATCCACGTCGACGACCTGTCGTTGGTCATCCATGCTGACCCGCCGATGGAGCACAAGGCGTATCTGCACCGCTCGGGTCGCACGGCTCGCGCCGGCAACGCCGGAACCGTGGTCACGTTGATGACCGATGAGCAGGTCAAAGACGTCCGCGATCTGACTCGCAAGGCCGGGATCAAGCCGACCACCACAATCGTTCACCCGAAGCACCCGCTGCTGGCCGAGCTGGCCCCGGGTATGCGCACGCTGCTTCCGAGCCGGCCCGAGCCGGTTCGCGCCGGTGATTCGGCCCGCGCCGGAGCCGGGTCGCGCGATTCGCGTCCGGCATCGAACGGTGGCGGCCGCCGTCAGCGCAGCGAATCGTCGAACCGCGGCGGCAGTGGCGGTGCTCCAGCCCCGGCCCG
>JANNNL010000578.1:0-2915 GCA_031398525.1 Actinomycetes bacterium
CAGAAGCTCGTCGGTGGCGAGCCACACCTCGGCCATTCCACCCGTGGCCACGCGCCGGTCCAACCGGTAACGCTGCGCCAGGATCGGCGGCGGGGGAGGATTAACTGTGGCCACCAATACTCAACGCTAGCGCCCACAGGCCGTGACCCCTTGACACTCTCAATCTCAAGTTGAGACGCGATGTTGTGATTCGCCCAAAAAATGCTATCTACCTGGTGGTAAAGGCAACACCAATAGTTCCGACCCCGGCATGGCTACCAACGACCGGACCGATCTGTCCGACCAGCACCGAGTCGGGTTTGCCGCCCGAAAGTTGGTCGACGAAGGCATCGACGTCGGAACAATCGGCGTGTAGTACCGCCAGGTTGTCGACCTCACCGTACGAACGAACCTTGTCGATGAGGAATGCGAGGGCCTTGGAGCGGGTGCGTTGTTTGCCGCCCTCTTCGACCTTGCCGTCGCGGACCTCGATGATCGGCTTGATCGACAGCACGGAGGCGAGCATCGCCCGGGCATTGCCGATGCGACCACCCTTCTTGAGATTGTCGAGGGTGTCGAGCGCCCCCCACACCTTGCTGCGAGCTGCGAGGTCGGTGGCCAACGCGGCGACCGTCTCGAGATCGGCACCGTCGGCGGCTAGCCGAGCCGCGGCACGCACGATCGTGCCGAGACCCAGGGTCACAGTGCGGGAATCGATAACGGTGACCGGTAACCCGGTGAACGACCGAGCCGCCAATTCCGCACTCTGGATGGTGGCGGACAGATCTCGAGACATGTTGACAACGACGATCCCGGTCGCCCCGTCGTTGGCGAGCGCCGTATAGGTCGCCTCGAACTGACCCGGCGCCGGCGCCGCCGTCGATGGCAGCGTGCTCGATGCCGCGCAACGCGCCCAAAACTGGCTGGGGGTGAGGTCGCGACGATCGACGAACTCGTCGTCGCCGAAGCGAATCGTCAACGGCACGATCTCGATGCCGAACTCCCGAGCGACCTCATCGGGCAGATCGCAGGCGCTATCGGTCACAAGGCGAATGGTCATCAGTGGAGCCCCCGGCAGTTGCTGAACACGAGTGGTCGACGTTACTGCACGGTAGCGGCGCACCGCCGCCCGGTCGGTCGACTCGGCTCGCCGACTACGGGCGGGTTCTACGCGGCTGGGGTGCTGCTGGGATGGTGGCCCACCGATTCGGCCGTTGCTTCTGCTCGCCGGCGCCGAGCCGACCGCACATGTTGGAACCACCAGGTGGCCAGGATCAAGATGAACGCAGCGGTGACTACCTGGGCCAGACCGGTGAGCACCGTTGCCTGCGCGGTGATCGCCGTGCGGCCGACCAGTTCTTGGGTTCCGTCGGCGGTGAAGATCTGCACGGTGACCTGGAATCGACCTGACGACTTGACGATGACCGGGATCACGTGGAGGTACTCGGCAGTGTCGATCACTACGGTCTGATCGTTCTCGGGGAAGTCGAGCTTCGAACTGGAGAACCGCATCAGCACCTTGAGGGGGGTCGTCGACGAATTCGTGATGACCAGGGGAATCTTGCTGCGTCGGCCCCCGAGGTTGACCGTGCCCGTATCGCTGCGAATGTCGATGCTGGCGCGAATGTCGCCCATCTCTCCATCGAGTTGGGTGACGTACTCGTCGCGTTGACTGGCGCTGAGGTCTTGGTCAGCGAGCAACTCGAGCAAGCGACGCCATCGGGCCGGTCGGATATCGTCGAGCGGAAGGATCGACTGAGTGCTCGTCAGCCCGGCCGTGACCCGGCCGATATCAAACGACAGGGCGGTGGCACCACTCGTGTCAGGAGGTGGGATCTCGACGGACTCGGTCGCCTCGTCGCGAGTTGCCCGGTCGAGCCGGCTGATCAGTTCGATCCCGCCGGTGGGACGGAGACGGGGGTGACTGGCGAGATTGCTCATCACTGAATCGAGCAATTCGAGATTGATGGCCGCCGGATCACTGATCGTCAACAGCACGGCCCGAGTCGACGGACCGGTGTTCGGCACGCCCTCGGCTTCGATTTGCAATGCGCTGATATCACTGAGCAGGTGATGGGCAAGCAGCGCGGGGTTGTCGGTCGGTGATTCGAGAATCTGTTGGATGAACGGGTCGCTGATCACGGCGGGCATCCGTTCCGCAGTGGGAACATCGACGGCCCGCAGGCGCCCGTCGATGCCTTGCCCAGTGACTGTGCGATCGCGGCGAAGCACGCCTGAGTCGACAATCAGCCGAAAGACGCCCAGCTCGCGCAGCAGATTCAACCCGGGAGCGTCGATGGGATCGGTGACGAACCAGGTCGAGCGTTCGGTGTCGACCCCCCCAAGTCGTGCACTCAGGACGTCTTCGCCGCGGCGGAGTTGGTCGGCGAAGAGTTTGGTCTGACTCCCGGCGACCGCAAAGCTCGGAGACATTCCAACGTACGGGGCCGAGAGGAGCTGGTGGCGCGTGGTGAGTGCGGCGACCAAGCGGGCGAGGAGCGCGGCGTCGGCCGAATCGGTTGACAGGGCGAGTCCATCGATCAACTCGGGCCGTAGTGAGACAGCTACATCAATCGGTGACGTCTCGAGGATGGTGACCAGGTCGGCGAGTCGAGTGCGAGTGATGGTCGTGATCACCGTGGTGTCGTCGGTCTGACGGGTTGGCGGGGCATCAACCCCTACTGCGATACCGACAGCGACTGGAACGGTCAGCGGGCTCCCGTCGCCCTCAGTGGCAATCCGTTCGACAAAGGTGGTGAGTGCTGGCGATACCTCGCCGGCCGCAGTGAGCTCGAAGGTCATCGGATACAGACCGACGCCGCGAATCTGCAGTCGGCTGGAGTCGACATCGAGGCTCTCGGTGTCGATCGTCAAGGACAACGCGCCCTGCGGGGTGCGGGGAATGGTGGCGACCGGCACCTCCATCCGGTCGAGCA
>JANNNL010000620.1:0-21003 GCA_031398525.1 Actinomycetes bacterium
AGCAGGTCGGTCTCGCGAGTGCCCGGGCCACCGCCGCGCACGTCGACACCGCCCACCGTGCCGGGGGGAGTCAGCACCACGGTCGTACCGGTCATCCACCCGCGGTTCGCCCGGTGGTAATGGCCGACGCGTAGCCCGGCGATGTCGGTCAGCGAACCGTGGGGGAGTGACGCGCTCATGGTCATGACCCAGCCATCGTGCCACCGCAGCCGGTCGGCCAGGGATTCGCCGAGTCTGCGCTCCGTCATCTGCCGCCGCCCGGGCGGCCACTACGGTGGGCTCTGGCCGGTCATCGTTGACCGGTCATCGCCGATCAGTCGACGTCACCAGGGGGGAACCACACATGAAGATTGGGATCACGGTTGCTGGCCAGCATCCGATGGATGGCACCAAAATGATGTTGGAGCTCGCCCACGCCATGGGGGTCGACGACATCTGGATGGCTGACCACATCCTCGGGGTGTTCCACCCGGGCCTGTGGTCGGAGATGGCCTACTCGAAGATGGCCGTCGATCCCGACGCGTTCTACGACCCGTTCGTTGTCGCCGGAGTGCTCGGCACGATGACCGAATTGGCCATCGGACTGTCGGTCACCGATACGACCCGCCGCAAGGCAGCCGATCTGGCGCGCACCGCGCTCACCCTGCAGCACATGGTGCCCGGCGGATTCATTCTCGGCGTCGGGTCGGGCGAGGCCGAGAGCCTGGTGACCTTCGGGTACCCGTTCGACACCCCGGTTGCGGAGTGCGAGAAGGTGCTCCACGAACTGCGTAGCCTGCTCGACACCGGCCTGATGCCCCCCGAGATGGGTTTGTCGGGCCGCATGGGCCTTCCCTTGGAGTCCGACAAGGGCAAGCCGAAGGTGTGGGTCGCCGGCCACGGGCCGCGGATGCTTCGCTTGACCGGGCAGTACGGCGACGGTTGGATTCCGGCCTGGCCGATGACTCCCGCCGAGTACGGCGCCAAGCTGACCACGATCAACGACTGGGCATCGAAGAGCGGACGCCCCAACGTCGAGGCCTCGCTGCTGCCGTTCGTGATGCTCGGCAAGTCCAAGGAGCACATCGCCGAGCTGATGGAGAAGGATCCGCTCGGCAAGCTGTTCGCCCTGTTCTGCCCCGCCGATGTGTGGACCAAGCGCGGCTACAAGCACCCGTTCGGCGACGATTGCAAGGGCTTCATCGACCTGATCGTCCACGACATCGACCCCAACGAACTGCGCGCTCTCGCCCCGGAAATGCCCTTTGAGCTGGTCGAAGATGTGGTCTTCATGGGCAGCGCCCAAGACATCGCCGAGCGCCTGTCTGGCTACGCCGACAACGGCATGTCGCATGTCGCCATCTGCAACCTCACCGGTGTCGTCGGCGGCATGGAGGAAATCGAAGGCAACATGCCCGGCTTCTTCGAGCTCGCCGGCCTTCTCCGAGCGATGTAGCTGTCTCTGTTCCGGCGGGTGTGCTGCTCGACGCCTTGATGGCCGACGCCTGGCCGCCCCAGCTCACCGAGTATGTGGGGCGGTCACGATTGCGGTGGGCCTCGGGCTTCACCCGCCGCGCAAACTCCTGCCTTGCCGCAGGCGACGACGACGAGATTCCGTCGCTCGTCGCCGCGGCCACGGCGTTCTACGCAAGACATTCCTGCGCTCCCGTCCTCCTCGTCAGCACCGCATCGGCTCCGCCCTCGCTCGCCATCCACCTGTCGACACTCGGCTTCTCACCGACGGCTCATACCCGCGTGCTGACGGCGGCGGCCACCGACGTCGCTGTTGCTGCAGCAGCCGCCACCGTCGCCGCTTCAGACGCCGCGGGGTGGACCGTCGAGCTCCACCCCGAGGCCACCCACGACTGGTTCGAGGCGTTCTGGGACGTCGACTCATCTCGCTCGCTGAACCCCGCGCTCCGCACGATCTGTCGCGACGTACTCCTGCGGTCGCCTGGTTCCGCATTCGTCTCGGTGGTGGACGCGGGCCAGACCATCGCCGTTGGGCAGGTCGTGGTCAATGGTCTGTGGGCCGGCGTGCAATGCATGGCAACCAGCGCAGGCCATCGTCGCAGAGGCGCAGCCTCGGTGGTACTCGGCGAACTGGCCAAGCACGCCGTCGGCAGGGGAGCGGCCAACATGTACCTCGCCGTAATGGATAGCAACTCGGGAGCGCGTCAGCTGTACGAGCAACTCGGATTCTCGCCCGCTCACGAGTACAGCTACTACGTCCGCCCTCCGGCGGCGACCGACGCAGGCTCGTAGTCGCGTTCGAGGTGGAGCAGCCAGCTGCTCAAGCCGCCAGGGGTGGCCGGTCCGGCAGCGTGAGCTCCGTGAGCTCAGTCCCGTCAGGCCGATAGACGTGCCAACCACCTTGGGCGTCGCGACGAGTCGCGAACCCGCGGTTCTTGGCGCGGTTGTGGCGTGGACAGGCGGGTGCGCCGTTAGCAGGCGCAGAGGGGCCGTCATCTGACCATGGTTTGACGTGATCGGCTTCGCAACGCCCGGCTGGGAGGTCACATCCGGGCCAGAGACATCGTTGCGCTTGCAACATCACGGCGTTTCGGGCTGAGCCGGTGAACAATCGGCGTCGGCGGCCGAGGTCGATCACCGTGCCGGCGGAGTCATACACGACCCGTCGCACGTGCCCGATCAGGGCCGCGGCGAGGACGTCGTCGGGGTGCAGCAATGTGCCGTTCGTCGTCTCGCATCGCCGCGTGTACGGGTCAGTCGGTGCTGCAGCGGCGGGGGAGTAGCGGTCCGTCGCGTCCGGGTCCTTCATCAGCTGAGCGAGGTGATCCTCGAACGTTTGTTGGTCAACGACGATGTTCACGGTCGGTTCGGGTGCCCGAATGTCGAGCGGTGCGCTCGCTGCAGCCCGGAAGATCGCGGCGAGGGCGTCGAAGCGGCGTTGGGCCTCGGTGCGCACAAGTTGGGTGGCGGTCGGGCTGGGGCCGTGCTCGGTCACGGCCGTGTCCCAGTCGGTGAGGAATTCGGCGGTACGGAACCGCTCGAAGATCTCCATCATCTCGTTGGCGACGGCGGCCGTTCCGCCCTCGGCGCGCAGGTGTAACCCGGCCTCGGACTCGTGTAGCGATGCGTCGCGGATCTCGTGATTGTGGGCGCGGTCTTTGTACGCCCCGTCGGGATCGGCGAGCATCTTCCAGCGGTTCACGCAGAGTTTGAAGTCGGCAAAAGGGAGCGTCGCGGCATGGTGCAGCAACGTCGGCGCAATCTCGGCGAGTTGGTCACCGCATCGCGGGTTGCGGCGTGCCTTTGCCAATTCCGATGCCTGGGCGATGCCAATGTCACCATCGTGAAGAAGCGTTCCCGCATCGGGAATCTCGTGCATCAATTTGCCGAGGCGGACAAGATGAGATGCTTCACCATCAGAGCAATCGGACTGAGCTTTCATCCACCCACGAATTGAAGCATGGCAATCGATACGATGGACATTGTGCCGAGCGGCAAAGTCGACCAGCCCGGCAAGCTGGGCTTCGATTGCCCGCCGCTGCTGGTCAAGCCGCTGATACACAACGGCAAGCCCGTGGTGATCCAAGTCTTTCAGTTCGTCCAGAAACGATGCGAACATACGATCGATTCTATGCGAAGGCAGCGACAAAAACAATCAGTTACCAGCAATTTAGCACCATTTCGGTACGTTGGGCGGGGTGGTTCTGCTGACAGGTCGGCGACCGTGGTGGGGCGTAGTAGCTGCGGCGCATGGTCGACACGGAGCGATTCGACTTCTTCATCTCGTACGCGCGAGTCGAGGAGCAATGGGCTATATGGATCGAGAAACAACTCGTAGATCGATTCGACAAGCGGGTCACGTTGCGAGCCTGGCATTTCCGGCCGGGCGACGATTTCGTCGCCGATATGGATAAAGCATTGCAAACCTCCGATCGAGTCATTCCGATCATCTCGGCGGCGGCATATCTTGTGCGTCGCGACGCATGTCTGGGGGAGTTGGACAAGGCCCACGCACCCAAAGGCCGCACCTGCGACAAGGCGTCGCCCGGCCCGCCATCGGTCAGGCCCGACGCCGCCGCGTTTCCATCGCCGGGCAATCGAACTCTACGAACGGGCTCACGTCACGTTCGAGAAGTTCTACGGAGCTGACCTCCGCACACGAAGCACGTCCAGCGTCTGCTGAACGTGGTAGCGATCCCGTCCGCATCACTGACATAACGATTATTATGGGCGTTGTGGGCCAGATGTTCGCCGAGGGTGACTGGCAGTAGGATTCGGTCGTCATGGTTCAGTCGATCCGTTCGGACCTATTCAGCTCCGTTCGAGTAGCAAGGCGAGGGTCGCTCGACAGCTTTGCGTTGTGTTCCGGTGCTCTTGGTCGTGGCGTTGCGCATCGGCAGCGCGATCGGTGGATGCGGGGCGTGGTCTGCGTCGCAGCCGCGATCGCGGTCGGCGGATGCGCCAGTGGCGGCGATGCCGCGCCGGCAAGCATTCCGGCGACGTTGACCCCGAGCACGCCTGCATCATCAACTGTCGTGCCAGCGACGGCATCGGTGCCAACTTCGTCGGTGCTGCCACCGCCTGCCGTCGACGGCCCGTGGTATCAAGTTGTCGTCGAGGGCGCTGACGCGGGGGCGGTCGAGAGTGTCCGAGCCTCGACCGGGACGGTCGTCGTGTGGCTGAGCGATGACGGTTCGTACTCGCAGTTCCTCGTGGGTCGGGCGCTAACAGCGAGCGATCCAACGGGTCTTATCGGCACCGAAGACCAGGCGATCCAGCCGGTGCCGGGCGTGTTGCAGCTTCTCGCGAGCCCGGACGATGTTCCCGACGCCGAAGTCGACACGCTCGTGGGTGACGAAATGCGTTGGCGTCGCGAGACCGAAACAACGCTCGAGTTCGCAAGCTATGGAATCGATCCGTCATCGCTTGTCAAGGCGGTGCTCGGGCTCGGTGATGGATTCGAGGGCGGGTGCCCCTGTGAATCGCCGGGGATGATAGAAGCGGCTCCAGTTAGCGATACGCCCGAGATTTGGACGCAAACGATCACGACTCCGGATGGTCAGCTACTGCTCCGGCGCACGAACGGCTCGCCGGGTGTCCTCCCCATTGTCGCCGGAGTAGCGTCGTGGACCACCATCGCGACTCAGACCGTCAACGGTGCCGACGCGATCGTTGTCGACGCTCGTTGGGCCCTGTGGCAGAAGGACGGTTACTGGTTCTCGATCGAGTCGCTCGGCAGCGATCCGATCGACGTGGTGCTGCAAGCAATCTTGTCTGCTTGACGTGAGGGCCCACCGCAAGATCGATATCGAGGCTCATGCTGACGACGCACACCGACGACTCGGTCAGCCCGATATGTCCACGCATCCAGGGGCCGAACGGGTCCGCGGCGTTCTACAACAAGGTCAGGCGCCGACATAGGCCGCGAGATGCGAGCCGGTGACGGTCGAGCGCCCGGCGACCAGCGCAGCGGGGGTGCCTTCGAAGACGATGCGGCCACCGTCGTGACCGGCGCCTGGGCCGAGGTCGATGATCCAGTCGGCGTGGGCCATGACGGCCTGGTGGTGTTCGATCACGATCACCGACTTGCCGGAGTCGACGAGGCGGTCGAGCAAACCGAGTAGTTGTTCGACGTCGGCCAGATGCAGGCCGGCGGTCGGCTCGTCGAGCACGTACGTTCCGCCCTTTTCCGCCATGTGGGTGGCCAGCTTGAGTCGCTGGCGTTCGCCGCCCGACAGCGTCGGGAGCGGTTGTCCAAGTCGGATGTAGCCGAGCCCGACATCGACCAGTCGTCCAAGAATCGCAGCCGCGGCCGGGATATGTGCGTCTCCGGAGCCGAAGAACTCCGCAGCCTCGGTGACCGACATCGCCAGCACGTCGCTGATGTCGCGGCCACCCAGGTGGTATTCGAGCACCGACGCCTGGTACCGCTTCCCCTCACATTCCTCGCACGGGGAGGCGACACCGGCGAGCATCGCCAGGTCGGAGTAGATGACACCGTTGCCGTTGCAGGTGGGGCACGCCCCCTCGGAGTTGGCGCTGAACAGCGCAGGCTTCACCCCGTTGGCCTTGGCGAACGCCTTGCGGATCGGTTCGAGCATGTCGGTATAGGTCGCCGGGTTGCTGCGCCGCGAACCCTTGATCGCGGTCTGGTCGACCGACACCACTCCCCCTCGGCCCGACACCGAGCCACGGATCAGCGAGCTTTTGCCCGACCCGGCCACGCCGGTAACGACCACGAGCACCCCGAGCGGGATGTTGACATCCACGTTCTGCAGGTTGTGAACCCGAGCGCCGCGCACCTCGAGTACCCCGGATGGGGTGCGGAATGACGGCTTCAACGTGGCACGGTCGTCGAGGTGTCGGCCGGTGAGGGTGCCGCTGGCCCGCAACCCGGACACGGTGCCCTCGAAGCAGACGGTCCCTCCCCCGCTGCCTGCGCCCGGGCCGAGATCGACGACGTGGTCGCCGATCTCGATCACTTCGGGCTTGTGCTCGACGACGAGCACCGTGTTGCCTTTGTCGCGCAGCCGGAGCAGCAGCTCGTTCATCCGTTGGATGTCGTGGGGGTGCAGACCGATCGTCGGCTCATCGAACACGTAGGTCACGTCGGTGAGCGACGACCCGAGATGACGGATCATCTTGGTGCGCTGCGATTCCCCACCCGACAACGTGCCCGACGGCCGATCGAGGGAGAGATAGCCGAGCCCGATTTCCACGAACGAGTCGAGGGTCTCGCCCAGCGACGTCAGCAACGGTGCCACCGACGGCTCGGCCAGGCCGCGTACCCACGCCGCCAGGTCGCTGATCTGCATCGCGCAGGCATCAGCAATGTTGACGCCGCCGATCTTCGACGAGCGGGCGGCCTCGCTGAGCCGCGTGCCATCACATTCGGGACAGATGGTGAACGTGATCGCCCGCTCCACGAACGCCCGGATGTGCGGCTGCATCGCCTCGACATCCTTCGACAGAAACGACTTCTGGATCGTCGGGATCAGCCCCGCATACGTGAGGTTGATGCCCTCGACCTTGATCTTGGTCGACTCCTTGTGGAGCAGATCGCTCAACTCCTTCTTGGAGTACTTGCCGATCGGCTTGTCGGGGTCGAAGAATCCGCAGCCCCGGAAAATGCGGCCGTACCAACCATCCATGCTGTAGCCGGGGATCGTCAGCGCGCCCTCGTTGAGCGACTTGGAATCGTCGTAGAACGCGGTCAGATCGAAATCAGTGACGGACCCGGTGCCCTCGCAACGAGGACACATGCCGCCGGTGCGGCTGAACGTGCGCTTCTCGACCTTCTTCTCGCCGCCCTTCTCGAACGTGACCGCCCCCGACCCGCTGATCGAAGCGGTGTTGAACGAGTACGCACTCGGCGGGCCGATGTGCGGCTGCCCCAGACGGCTGAAGACGATGCGCAGCATCGCGTTGGCGTCGGTGGCGGTGCCGACGGTGGACCGGGGGTTGGCCCCCATCCGTTCCTGATCGACGATGATCGCCGTGGTCAGTCCTTCGAGCAGGTCGACGTCGGGCCGGGCCAGCGACGGCATGAAGCCCTGCACAAAGGCGCTATAGGTCTCGTTGATGAGCCGCTGCGACTCCGCGGCGATCGTGCCGAACACCAGCGAACTCTTGCCCGAGCCAGACACGCCGGTGAACACGGTCAACCGGCGCTTGGGGATCTCGACGCTGACGTCGCGGAGGTTGTTTACCCGTGCGCCATGGACGCGAATCAGATCGTGACGGTCAGCCCCGTGGGATACAGGCGACGGTGAACTCATCGTGTCTCGCTTCGTGAAGGGCCCATAGTCAGGCGGGCAAGGATGGTAGGCCGGGAGAAGAATGTCAGGCCGGGCCGGGTTTGAGGGCGCCGTTCGATGACCAGAGGGCTTCGACCCGCTCCAGTCGTTCGGTAGCCGAGTCCTTGAGGCACTCGGCGACCGACGCCGATAGTGCACCGAGGAACGCCAACGTGGCGACGTGACTGTCAAAGGGGCCAACGGCGTCGGCACCGACGACGAAAACCTCAGAACTGGCGACGGCGAGGGGCGAGAGGCGACTGTCGGTGATGGCTACATGGGGCACCACTCCCCTGTCGAGTTCGCCGACGGCATCGACCACCCATTGGTCGTAGCGTCGCAGATCGATCGCCACCACCAGATCGTCGTGGCCGAGGCGGGAGAGTTGCCGGCCGACGACGATTGGGTTGCCGTCGATCAGTTCCACGTCGTCACGTAGGTAGGCCAGTTCCTCGACACATTGGATTGCCACTCCCCTCGACGCATCGCCCGACAGGAACCCGACCCGACGGGCCGTGGCCAATGACTCGACCGTACGGTCGTAGGCCGCCCGATCAACACCATCGAACGTTGTCTGCAGATTGGCGAATTCGCGCTGCAAGGTTCGACCCAGTACGTCGTGGCGGGCCAGCTCCTTGATGCGTGCGGCAGCCGGGCGAAGTTGTTGGGTCAGCTCCTCTTGCACCGCGGCCTGGAGTGCCGAGAAACCGTCGAAGCCAAGTTTGACAGCCAAGCGAACGACGGTGGCCGCCCCCGACCCCGAGTTGTGGGCCAATTCCGCAACGGTCCCGAAGGCAACGGCCTGCGGGTTACGAACGACGACCTCGGCCACTCGGCGCTCGGCCGCCGACAATGACTGCGCCGCCTGTTGCACGAGATCTTGCACGGTCATCGACGCGAGGTTAGGGCACGAGGCAACGCCAACTTGGGAGACTCTTCGATTTGCGGAACCATTGGTGCGAACATTCCTATATGGATAGACTCCGGAACGAACGTTCCACACCCCGGTGGAGCCGGTCGCATCGAAGGTGTTCCCATGACGCAGTCAGCCACGCTTGTCCGTCGCCACAGCGAGCCTCCGATCGTGACCGCGGACTCGGCGTGGGGCCTGCCGTCCACGCCCTACCCGGTCGGGTCCGAGGCGTTCGTCGATGCGGCGCAACGCTCGGGCCACGATGTCCCGGCCAACGTCCGCCGTTCCATCGTCGACTTCACCCGCGATGCCGGGGTCACCGGAGCAATGTTGATTGAGGGCGCACCCATCGGCATGTTGCCCGAGACCCCCGCTCGGCCGACCACTCCAACAAGCAAAGACTCCGTCAGCGAGTTCTCCCTGGTAACGATCGCCCGACTACTCGGCGAGCCCGTTGGCTACCTGCCCGAGCATGGCGGTGACCTGGTGCAGAACATCGTCCCGGTCGCCCAATCCGCGCAGCGTCAAGTGTCAACATCGTCGAAGGTCGACCTGATGTTCCACACCGAGGCGGCGTTCCATCCTCACCGCCCGCACTACCTATTGCTGCTCTGCCTGCGTGGCGATCGCGACGGACTTGCCCGCACGACGCTGGCGTCGGCCCGGGAGGTCGCTCCGCTTCTCAGTCCGGGAACGCGCAACACGTTGTTTGAACCGCGGTTCCGTACTGCGGTCGATGAGTCGTATCTCGATGGTCGGGCGACCACCTGGGGCGCCGCAGAACCAGTGCTCTACGGAACGCCCGAGCAGCCCCACATGCTGTTCGATGCCGATCTGATGGTTGGTACCGATCCGGCGGCCGATCGCGCCCTGGCCGAGCTGAGCGAGGCCGTTGCCGGCCATCACACGGGGGTCGTCCTTGAACCGGGGAACCTCCTGATCGTCGACAACACCGTAGCCATCCATGGGCGCAGTCAGTTCCAGCCGCGCTTCGATGGGTTCGATCGTTGGCTTCAGCGCACGTTCGTCGTTGCCGACCTCGCAGCAAGTGTCGCCGAGCGTCACGGACGGATCATCACGACGCGGTTCGGGCGCTGACCGCCCCAGGCCGGACAGACGAGTTGGTCACCCACCGCGGTTGTGATCAACCCAGCGAGTTCGTGTCTCACCCTCCGTCAACACGATCCTTCCCACTCGAACCCGCTCCTCAACCGGGGGTCAGTATTTCGTCAACTTCGTGGACTCGACACGCTGGCGCTACCACTTTTCGAGAAAAGTGAAAAACTTGCCTGGAGATAATTGACTGATCGGTTAGATCGTCTCTACTATGCAAAGCAGCCGTTCGCGCAGGGGTGCGAGGGCGGTGAAATCCGAGCTGCGAACTGTTAGAGGGGGCTTCATGGCACTCATGGAGATCGAACGTCCAGGTGAATCGGCGGCAAAGAACTGGATGAAGACTGCGGCATGTCGCGGTCTGACCGTGCTGTTCTTTCCGCCCTCGGCTGAGCGTCCGCAGGCCCGAGACCGGCGTGAGGCAAGTGCCCGCTCGGTCTGCGCCAGCTGCTCGATCTTGTCGGAATGTCGTGACTACGCCCGGCAAAATCACGAATACGGCTTCTGGGGCGGCGAGTCTGAAGACGAGCGCCACGCCGCTGGCTTCCGCCTGATCGCCCCGATCGGTACCCGGGCTCGGCCCGAGGCCATCGAGGCCCTGGCCAGCTGAGTCCGGGTCGGCCCGGCTGAGTCACACGTTCGTCAACCGACGTACGCTCGGTCCATGCTCGATCGCGACGAACTCCTTCCGCTCGCCCGGCGAGTAGTGACCCATGTGCGGGGCGGTACCACCGATCAATCCGATCGGGTCGTTCGGGTCCCTACCGACCACTACGTCGATCCCGAGCGCTGGCAGCGTGAGATCGATCTGATCTTCAAGCAGCAACCGCTCGGGTTAGCACTGTCGTGTGAACTCCCTCAACCCGGTGCGTACAAGGCCACCGAGGTGCTCGGTGTCCCGGTGTTGATGACCCGAGGTGCCGATGGCGTCGTGCGAGCGTTTCTCAACGTTTGTCGTCATCGGGGGGCGCTCGTCGTCAACGGATGCGGCTCGGCCCGGCGGTTCTCATGCCCATATCACGCCTGGACATACGACGACCGCGGCTCGCTCGTTGGCATCTACGGCGAGTCGACCTTCGGCGATGTGGACCGAGACGACCACGGGTTGATTCCGCTGCCCTGTGAGGAACGTGCCGGGTTCGTGTTCGTCGTCATCTCCCCCGGCGGGACTCTCGACCTTGATATCTGGCTTGGCGACTACGGCACCGAGTTGGCCGGGCTCGACCTGGCCAACTGGCATCTCACCGGGCAGAAGCGGGTCGAGGGAGCCAGTTGGAAGGTCTGCTACGACGGTTACCTCGAGGGCTACCACTTCCAGTCACTCCATCGCACCACTCTGTTCCCTCAGACGATGAGCAACCTGATGGTCTCCGACGCCTGGGGACCCCACCAGCGGGTGATCTTCGCCAAGCACTCGATCTCGGCTTGGGCCGACCTCGGTGAAGACGAGTGGGAACTGCCGACCGAGCACTTCGGGCCGGTGTACACGATCTTCCCGCATATCTCGATCGCCGGCGGGTGGGGTGATCGTTGCCTGGTCAGCCAGCTTTTCCCCGGGCCGTCGCCCGATCGCTCGTATACGATTCAGTCGTTCCTCAGCCGTCACCCGGTTGTCACCGACGACGATCGGGCCACCGCCGACGCATACGCCGAGTTTCTCTACCAGGTGGTCCGCGACGAGGACTACGCCACCGGCATCGGGATTCAACAGGGCCTCTCCGCCACCCCCGGCCGCGACGTGGTCTTCGGCCGAAACGAGGTGACATTGCAGCGCTTCCACGCCGCGGTTGACCACCTGCTGGGCGAGACCGAACCGTCGTGATCGACGCGCCCGACGACCTGCTGGAGCGGGTGTGGGCCGACTATGGCGACTCCCGCCGGATTGTGGCCGTCACCGAGGTCAGTGCCAACGTCTCGACCAACCGGGTGTACCGGCTTCGTCTTGACGCCGACGGGGCCGACGGCGCGGGCGAGGACGTCTATGCCAAGGTCAGCTCGTACGGGTCGTACTTCTTGTTCCTCGAAGATCACGATCGGATTCATCGGTGCATCGAGGAGCTGCGCGGCACTCGCTTCGACGGGATGTTGGCCGACATCCTCACCCGCGATCAGCGGATCTACACGTGGTACGACCAGCGTCAATGGGTGGTGCTGTACCAGGGCGTCGAACGACGTCGGACCCTCGGGCGGATTCTCAGCGAGGGCGAGATCGAGCAGCTCGCCCGCGAGATCGCCGAGTTCCACCTCGCCTGTTCGGAACTTGCTCCGCGGCTGCCACTGACGTCGAAGTCGATCAAGTCCGACGCGATCCACCTCCTCGATCTCTTGGAGAGCCCGTTCGCGCCGCGCAACTTTCAACTGCCTCCCGAACATATCGGGGTGCTGCGCCGCCACACCCACGACTTCCTGGTCCGCCTCGACGAGATGCACTACGACTATTGGGCCAAGATTCCGGTGCTCATCGATTGGAACCTCGGCAATTTCTCGGTGACCGGACAGGGCGACGACTTTCGGTTGTTCTCGCGCTGGGACTACGACTGGTTTCGGATCGAGCCCCGCCTGCTCGATTTCTACTTCCTGTCGCGGGTGTCGAGCCGGACGGGTGACCGAACGCAGTTCACCTATGCGTCGCACACCCTGACCGAGCCCCGATTTCAGACATTCGTTCGCGCATATCACCGCGTCATGCCCCTCAGCGCCGACGACATCCGCTTCCTGCCCGAGGTCTACCGGTTCTTCATCCTCAACTATGTGGTTCGCGAAGGCGCCCGATTCTTCCGCCCCGACTACTGCGAAACGTTCCGCCGTCACGCGGTCACTCGGTATCTCCCGGAGTTGGAGCGACTCGACATCACTCCCCTCCTCGACATCGTCCGACCGTGAGTGCCTGAGTCAGCCCGGTGGTCCCGGCGACTACACGACGACGCAATAGGGTCGGGGCCATGAGTCTTGAACCCCGTGTCTGTGTCATTGGGAGCGCCAATCTCGACCTGGTGGCCCGGGCGGAACGGATTCCACGACCGGGTGAAACGGTGCTCGGGTATGACTACTTCGAGGCCCCCGGGGGCAAAGGGCTCAACCAGGCCGTTGCGGCGGCGCGATCGGGGGCCACCGTGTCGTTCATCGCCGCGGTCGGGGCCGACCCGGCCGCAGCAACGCTGACCGGTATCGCCGACGCCGACGGAATCTCCACGCTGGCGATCAAGCACGTCGCCGGCCCCACCGGCCGAGCGCTGATCAATGTGGGCGACGATGGCGAGAACTCCATAGTCGTGGTCCCGGGGGCGAACGGCCAACTCGACGCCAAGCATGTACGCGTTCACGGCCCGACGGTTGCCCGAGCGCAGATCGTTCTGGCCCAGCTCGAAGTGCCGATCCCGGCCGTGATCGCGGCCTTCGAGGTCGCCCGAGCGGTAGGAGCGACGACGATTCTCAACCCCGCTCCGGCCGCCGAACTCCCCGATGAACTGTTGGCGCTCGTCGACATCCTGATTCCAAACGAACACGAGGCCGAATCGATGGGCGGGGTCGACCATCTGCGCCGCTTGGGTATTCATACCGTGATTGTCACCGAAGGACCTCGGGGTTGCCGGGTGTTCGACAACCGTGGCGAACGACGGGTTCCATCGTTCGCCGTCGAGGCAATCGACACCACAGGGGCCGGCGACTCGTTCTGCGGCGCGTTGAGCGCCCGACTCGCGCTCGGTTCAACCACCGACGCCGCACTGGTGTGGGCGTGCGCGGCTGGAGCGTTGGCTACGACGGTGGTGGGCGCAGTGCCGTCGATTCCGCGATCGGATTCGATTGCCGGGCTGGTCGGCTTACAGGGCCGGGCGACGCAAGGTTAGGGCGACCCAACCGTCCATTCGCTCGATCGCTACCACGCGAAAACCGGTCATCGCCGCAACGACGTGATCGTAGCGATCGTCGAGTAGCCCGCTGAGAATCAGCGTGCCGCGAGCGGCTACCGAGTGCGTCAGATCTGCCGATAGTTCAATCAGCACCGGAGCAAGAATATTGGCTATCACCAGGTTGAACTGATCGTCAATCTGGTCGAGCGGATCGCATGAGACGCGGATCTGATGCTCGACGCCGTTGGCCTGCGCGTTGGCGATGGTGATCTCGGGTGCCGCCGGGGAGACATCGATCGCTACCGCTTCGTCGACCCCGAACAAGCACGCGACGACGGCCAGCACCCCGCTGCCGCAACCGACATCGAGCAACCGGTGGGCCGGTTGGCGATCGAGTTCGATGAGCAAGGCGCGCATCGACGACACCGTGGTCGGGTGATCGCCCATGCCGAACGTCGGGCCCGGCTCGATCCGCACGACCTGCTGATCGGGGGCAGCATCGACCTCGCCGTACCACGCGGGGGCGACGATCAGCCGGTCGGTGACAACCACCGGCTGGGCGAATTCCCGCCAGGTATCGGCCACCGCCGTGTCGACCTCGACGAGCCGCCACGACCACCGCTCGGGCAGGTCGGCGGTCAGGTCGGCGATCGCATCACGGTCCTCGCCAAGGGCGGTCCACAACTCGGTGCGGTCCGCAGTGCCGGGACGTTCCTCGACGGCAACCACTCCCCACCCCCACACGACATCCGAGGCGTACTCGACATCGTCGCCGTCGACTGTCAGGACGAATGCGAGCATCAGGCGTCGATACGACGCAGTTGGCTGCGGAACACCTTGGACTTCTCGACGTAGATCGCCGCCGACATGGCGATCAGCTCAGGCTTGGCCCGCCCCTCCTTCATGACGGCCGGAGCCCCGACGGCGATTGCTCCCGGGGGCACGAACGAGTCATTGAGGAGCACCGAGTTGGCCGCCACGATCGACCCGGTCGAGACGATCACCCGATGGAGCACCACCGAAGCGTTGCCGACCAGCGCACGGTCTTGGATGGTGCACCCCTCGAGATGGACGATGTGGCCGATCGTGCAATCGCTGCCGATGCGGGTGAAGTCGTGGGCTGTCGTGTGGATCACACAGCCGTCCTGAATCGAGGTGCGCTCCCCCACGATGATCGATCCATCATCACCACGCAGGACGGCGCACGGCCATACGGAGCTGTGCGCTCCGATCGTCACATCACCGATGATTACGGCGTCGGGATGGATATAGGCGTCGGGATGAATGTTGGGGACGGAGTCGCCGAGCGCGTAGATGGGCACCCGGCGAAGCTATCCCGACACACCCTGGAACATGGATTCGGCCGGGTCTCGGCTGCCTTGCCTGGCGAAAAACCGCCGCTCGCAGCATCGCGGCTGTTGGGCGGGGCCTTCCAACGGATACGGTTGCGACCCATGTCCCGCAGGATCGAGATCGAGTTAACAAGCGCGCGCCCCGACGGCGTCCTCACCTGGCGTGCGGCCGGCGCCCGCGAGCCGCGGGGAACGGTCCTGCCATCGGTGTTGCCCGATGGCGTGAAGGTCGGTGATGTGCTCAAGGTCGACGCCGATATCGAGGTCGATGGCATCACGATTCTCGGCATCGCCGGCCTCGCCCGAACCCGCAAAGAAGCGACCCGCATCGAGCTGGTGACCAACGACCGCCCGTTCGAGCCGGTGACCCAGACGCTCGCCCGGCGTGATCGTGGTGACCGTGGTGATCGCGGTGAGCGTGGTGATCGCGGCCCTCGTCGCGATCGTCCGGCCCGCGATGGTGGTCGTGACGGCGCAGGTCGTCCAGATCGTCCCCGTGGCGACCGGCCCGCGGGAGACCGCCCGGCCCGCGACGGAGATCGTCCGGCTCGCACGAACGACCGCCCGGCCCGCGATGGGGACCGCGCCCGCCGCGATCGTCCGGCGCGCCCCCGTTTCGAGCCCGTTCCCGAACTTCCGCAGCGTCCCCGGGCGACTCGGTTGAAGCCCGGCCGCGCCCATCGCAGTGCCGTGCTCGACGATTTGCCCGAGGCCCAGCGGGCCATCGCCGAGAAGGCACTGCAGGGCGGCATCCCCGCGGTGCGGATGGCTGTGCAGGAGCAGAATGCCCAGCTCAAGGCCGAAGGCAAGGAAGAGATTCCGGCGGCCGGGCTGCTCAAGATGGCCGAGGAGTTGCTCCCCCGCCTGCGGGTCGCCGAATGGCTCGACCGGGCCGATGCCGCCAAGTCCGACATCGATCGCCTCGACCTGCGGGACCTGCGGTCGGTTGTCGCGGCGTCCGACGACCCGATGGTCACGCGCGACGAGGTCAGCCGGGCGCTTGCCAACGAGCTGAAGGCCGCGCTCGTCACCCGTCAAGATCAGGCGTCGGCCGAGTGGATCGACGACATCGGCATGGCCGTGGATTTTGGCCGGGTCATCCGAGCCCTCAAGCTCTCGTCGGAGCCACCGAAGGCCGGCATGCGGTTCCCCGCCGATCTTGCCGTGAAGTTGTCCACCGCGGCAACCGCCGCGCTGACTCCCGACGCGCTGCCCGAGCGGTGGTCGGCGGTTCTCGAGGCCGTGGCCTTCGCCCCGATCCGCGCCCAGGTCACCCCGGCCGTCGGTCCGTCGGCGTCGAGTGACGAACTGACCGCCACGATCACCCGGCTGGCCCCGCTGCTTCCGCAGATCGCCGCACTTTTCGGTATCACTCCGGCTCCAGGGGCCCAGACTCCCAAGCCGCTGCGCGCCCCGCGCAAGCCGGAGCAGCGCAAGCCGGGCACCTCCCCCGCCGGCCGTTCCGATGGTGGCCGTTCCGATGGTGGCCGCCCGCCGCGGCCGCCCGCACCGGTGCCGGCCGCCCGAGTCGTTGAGGCCCCAGTCGAGCCCGTCGCCGAGGTTGAGACAGCCGGCGTTGACGCCACCCCCGAGACTGCTAGCGAGGTCGTCGAGACGGCTGAGGTCGTCGAGACGGCTGAGGTCGCTTCCGAGGCAAGCGTCGAGGTTGCCGACGTCGTCGAAACAGCGCCCGATGTCGCCGATGTCGCTGTCGAGGCCGCCGAGGCTGCCGCTACAGATGTCGAGGCTGCCGCTACAGATATGGAGGCAGCTCCCGAACTCGCCGCTGATGTCGTCGAGGCGGCTGTCGAGGCGGAGACCTCCGACGGCGCGCCGGTCGACGAATCCTGATGTGAGTTCAGCCCGGTCGTCGATGGCGGCCGGGCTGCTCGCTACGAGAGCGTTGCGAAGCGGTCACTAGATTCGATCCCATGTCAGAGATCGTGCAATACGAAGTCGACGGCCGTGTGGCCATCATCACCCTCAATCGGCCCGATGCGCGCAATGCGGTGAATGGTGACGTCGCCAGCGGACTCGAAGCCGCCATCGATCAGATGGAAGCCGATCCGGCCGTGTGGGTGGGAATTTTGCGAGCCAACACCGAGGGCCAGGAGCGCCCCGTGTTCTGCGCCGGTGCTGACCTGAAGGCGATCAACTCGGGGAACGCCGCCGGGCTGAATACGGCCCGAGGCGGCTTCGGCGGATTTGTCTACCGTGAGCGGACAAAGCCCGTGATTGTCGCCGTCGATGGTCTCGCCACGGCGGGTGGCTGCGAAATCGTGCTCGCCGCCGACCTGGTGGTGGCAACAACCCGCTCATCGTTCGGGCTGGCCGAGGTCAAGCGCAACCTCATTGCGGGCGCCGGTGGGCTGTTCCGTCTGCCGCGGGCCATCGGACAGGCGGCGGCGATGGAAGCCATTCTGACTGGCGAGCCGCTTCCGGCCGAACGAGCCCACCAACTAGGTCTGATTTCCCGCCTGGTGGGCCCTGGAGAGGCCTTCGATGAGGCCAAGCGGTTGGCGGCCCAAATCACCGCCAACGCGCCCCTGGCGGTCTGGGCAAGCCGTAAAGTCGTGCTGGCCGCGGCCTACGAAGACGATGAGACGTTGAAGAAGCTGACCAATGCCGAATTCGCCAAAGTCCTGTCGTCAAGCGACACCAAAGAGGGCTTGACCGCCTTCATCGAGAAGCGCTCCCCGAACTGGACCGGGGCGTAACCGAACCGTTCCGCCCGCCAACACACCGACGTCGCGGAGGAAGTCGACCAGCCCGGGCACGACGTCCGGATGGTCGGCAACCTCGGCAACCCGACACCAGGTGATCGCTGCGGCATCGTCTGCGGCCTCCGCTCCCCGCCAATCGTTGACGGTCACCGCAAAGTCATGAATAACAAAGTGCCACTGCGGGCCGATTCGTTCGACAAACCCCAAGTGGCGGGGGGCGTGCCCGACCAATCCGGTCTCCTCAACCAGCTCGCGCAGCACCGCATCCGACATCGTTTCGCCGTACTCGACCCGCCCACCGGGAATGCTCCACAGGCCGGCGCCGGCGCCGCGACCACGTTGGATCAGCAGGAGATGGCCGTCGACAACGACCACCGCGCCGACGCACAGTTCGGCGTGGTTCGCGACCATCAGATATTGGGGGGCTGCGGTCGCTCGGGGAGCGGCATGCCGACGATGAGCAGACGGGCCTTCATGCCGAACCGTTCGAACATGTTCTTCGTTTCACGGTCGCCGGGAAGGGCGCACGATTCGATACGGGTCGCTCCCGCCGCCCGCGCGGTGTCGATTGCATCGTTGAGTAGTTCTTCGCCGAGCCCGAGTTCACGGGCCTCGGGTGTGACGTAGATCCAGTCGACGAGAGCAATGCCCGCCGGAGCGCCGAGCACCGTGTGGCACGAGCCAACGACGACGTCGTCGATCACGGCGACCGAGGTGCGCTCGGCGTCCGACTCCGACAGCGCGTGCTTCTCGGGATTCTCGCTCAGCCACTCGGGCCCGCCGCGTTGCTCGGTCAGGGCCAGCCTGGCCTCGGACTGCAAATCGACGATCGCCGGCCAGTCGGCCGGTTGGGCCTGTCGTACCGTGGTGATCACGAGTCGGCCGGTCGGAGTCGAACGATTTGACCCAGGATCGTCCTACGAGCCCGGTGAGTGGCCTCGTAGCGGCCGATGCGGTCAACGTCGCTCGACGATAGCCCAGCGAGGCGTCCGACGATCTGAGAGGCCGCCAGTGTGTCGTAGTCATCGATCGCCAGTGACTCCACCGAGATCTCGGCGGAGTCGTCCCCAGCAGACGAACCGTCAACGTCAGTCGTCCACGGCCCTGCCGGAGTAACCGTCGCCGCCGTCTGCGAGTGGAGGAACCCGTCGATGCGCTGCTCGGCAACCTTGCGGCCTTGCCGCACGGCAAACTCGCCGACGAAGCGAGCCAGCTTCACCTGGTTGTCGACGTGCTGCCGACCGGTCTCGACGATCGATGGGTACAGCCGCTTCGCTTCGAGCAGCAGCCCGGCTGGGGCGTAGACGAACAACTCGAGAAGTTGCTTGAGCGGGTCGTCAGTCGGCGTGGCCATCGACGGCAGACCTCGAGATCAGGTGAAAATCGGGCAGGTGTCGTCGTCCATCGGGCATCCGGGAGCCTTGGCCCGAACCAGCAGGAAGCACGACGAGCACAGCTGTTCGTCGGGTCGCTTGGGCTGCAAACGATCGCCGGGCTCAGCACGCGGGTCGTCGACTTCGGCACCGTCCTCGTCCTCGTCGAGTTCGCTCTCATTGGCGATGAGGCGATCCTTGAGGATTGTGTCGAGGTCAGCTTCGACGTCGTCGGGCGTGATCATGTCGTCGTCGTCGTCGTCCTCCTCGGACTCTTTGTCTTTGTCCTTCTCCTTGGAGACGGTGGGACGGCGCGTTGGAGTATCGGCGAGGTCATCGACGAGATCGTCGTCGGCTTCGTCGCCGTCATCATCGCCGACGAAGTCATCATCTTCGGCGAGGTCATCCTCGAAGACGTCTTCTTCGACGAGCGCTTCTTCGTCGAGTTCCTCGGGATCGATGTCCTCCTCGATCAATTCGGGCTCGAACTCTTCTTCAGCATCCACCTCATGAAGTTCTTCGTCTTCATCAGCCATCGTGACGATCCTTCCTTAACTTGGCACAGGGCGCCTCAGCCGACGCGGGGCGGGATCATACGGGCAACGACCGGCATCGGTCTCGTCACTCCTTGTGACAGCGGTCACTTACCCCGTTGAAGTCGACGAACCTCGGCCCGTCGCTCCGATTCGAGGCGCTCTAATTCGGGCTCCGTGGTGGTGACGTGTGTCATCGCGGCAGCGATCGCCCGGTGTCCGGCCTGCTCGCCGATTAAGCGATGCATTTCGATCGCCACTCGCCGATACGACGGGTGACCCTGGGGTGAGGAGCGCAATTCGAGCATGTGGATGGCCTCACGGGCATTGAATTGCATCACAAAGCGAACCCGATAGGCCATCGAGATCGCATATGACGCCTGCGCCGGGTAGCCCGGGGCCAACGAGTCGTACAGCGAAGCGGCGCGGTCCATCGCCTCGTCGAACAGCGATGCCTGCCCGGCCTCTTCGACGACTTCGGGCCGAATGAAACCGTGATGAGGGGTGAGGGGCTGCCACTCGATCGTCAGCAATCGATGTCGTTGCAGGTCGCGAAAGGCCCCGTAGTCCGACAGCACGTCAAAGCGGTAGTCGGTACGTTCAAAGGCTCGGCCCGGCTTGTGCCGCCGGTTGACCCGCTCGCCCACGTAGGCGGTGATCAACGCCACGCGCTCGTCGGACGACAACCGCCGGACTCGTTCGATCAACTGCGACTCCGACATCGCACTATGGGCATAACAGATCGCCGCGAGCAGTTTGTCTTCACCCTCGGGGTCCCAATCGGTGAGCACGACGGCCGGCGACGGCTCGACCGGAACATCGCCGAGCAGCGAGGTGACCAGGTCGTGGGTGGTGTCGCGGGTGGATGCGAGATACTCGGTCCACGCCTCGCCTCGGCCCGGGGCATCGACGCGGCGCAGAAAGCTCGGGATCACCTTGCGCAACTCGGTCAGCATCATGTCGGCGTACTGGCGGGCTTCGGGCAACCCGTGGCCCCTCATACGCAGCAGCATGGCTTCGTACGCCTGCCCGCTGCCGTAGATACCGACGTTCGACAACGATGCGGCAGGCAACACCCCACGGGCGGCGTCAAGCGCCTTGGCCCGGGTGGCTTGGCGGTAGACGAACTCGGAGTCGCCGGGCTGGTGGGAGACCGTCGCCCGCACGTGCGCCGTGACCTGACGAACCAGGGTGGCGTACGAGTCGAACATCCGGTCCATGTCGCCCACGTAGCGAGTGCCAAATCGGCCCGAGAGCACTGCAGGGTCGCGGTAGTAGCGATATCGACCGCCGAGGCGGGCGTCGTAGCTGATGTAGCGCGTCGATTTCTCGAGGTAGCTCATCAACCGACCCCATTCGAGCACCTTGGTCAACAGATTGGAGGCTTGCTCACAGGC
>JANNNL010000702.1:0-3434 GCA_031398525.1 Actinomycetes bacterium
TGTCGGGCTCGATGGGCGACTCCGCCGGGGGCAGCACCACCAAGCTGGAGCTGGCGCAACAAGCGGCGAGTTCAGCGCTCAACCTGTTCAAGGATGACGACGAGGTTGGCCTCTGGGAGTTCTCCACCGACCTCGGGCCTGCCCAGGATCAGGAGTACCTGGAACTCTTGCCCGTGGCCCGCATCGGTGACCAGCGCGAGAAGATGCAAAGCATCATCTCGGGTCTCTTCCCGACGAACGGCACCCCGTTGTACAGCGTCTCGCAGGCCGCCCATGATGCGATGAAGACCAGCTACGACGCATCCAAGATCAACGCTGTCGTGTTCCTCACTGACGGCGTCAACGACGACGGCGAGACCGCTGACGACCAAGATCAGCTGGCTGAACTGATCGGTTCACTCCGCTCTGGGACCGAGGGCGGAGGCTCAACGCCGGTACGCGTCTTTACGATCTCGTACGGCGATGGAGCCGACAAAGCCACGCTCAAGCGCATCGCCGAAGCCACCAACGCCGCGGCCTATGACGCCACCAACCCCAAGACCATCAATGAGGTCCTCACCGCCGTGGTGTCCAACTTCTGATGCGCCGCAGTTTGAAGGACAGGTTTCTCACCCCGGTGGTCGCCCGAGCGATGATGTCTCCCCTGGGCATCATGGTGTTCGGCGGGGCCACCGCGGCGGGCATCCTCGGCAACCTGCCGATCGTCGGGGCGATCGGGGTTGGCGTCATCGCGTGGGCCGCCCGCGTCGGCGTTGCTATTCCCCGAAACTCAACCCCGGCGGCCGGACGAATCGATGCCTTCGCACTTTCCGAGCCGTGGCGGGGTTACATACAGGCCGCCCAGAGCTCCAAGCTCCGCTACGAACGAGTCGTCGACTCCACCTCGGCCGGCCCGATTCGAGACCGGCTGACAGAGCTGGGGGGCCGTCTCGACGACGGCATCGCCGACTGCTGGCGTATCGCCACTCGCGGCGATACGATCGACGAGGCCCAGCGTCAACTGCGCACGGCCGAGGCCCAACTCGAACTCGGCGAGGCCCGTCGCCACCAACGAGAGCGCGGCACCTCGTCGTCGATCGAGTCCACGATCCGTTCCCTGGAAGCTCAGGTGCAGTCGGCCGAACGAATGCAAGCCGTGTCAACCGACGCCCGCGACCGGCTCCGACTACTCGACGCTCGGCTCGACGAACTTGTCGCCCGAGCCGTCGAGGTCTCGGTCGGTTCGGCCGATTCCGGGGCGTTGTCGGGTGATGTCGACGACATCGTCAACGATCTCGAAGCCCTGCGCCAAGCGCTGGAAGACACCGACCGCGTCGCCGATGGCGAGATGACCGCGTCGGCGACGCCCCTGCCCAGCGGTCTGCCCGAACCCGAAGCGCGCACCTGGCCGCCGTCGGCCTGAACCATTGACCGAGCAACCGGTGGCCGATAAACGCGCCTCCGGAGGGTTGCTGAGGTCCAACCTGGTCGTTGCCGCCGGCACGGCCCTCTCGCGCATCACCGGCTTCCTCCGGGTCCTCGCCCTCGCCGCCGTCCTTGGCCAGACCGCATTGGCTGATGCGTACGAAAGTGCGAACAACTCACCGAACGCGGTCTACGAACTGCTGCTCGGCGGCGCGCTCTCGGCGTCGCTCGTCCCGATGTTCACTCGTCATCGAGAAGACGATGACGCCGACGCCACATCGGCCGTGCTCACCACGATGATCGTCGTCCTGGTCGGTCTTACCGCGATTGCGGTGCTTCTCGCTCCGATCATCTTCCGCGTGCAAACCCTTGACGTCGACGCCGCCGTCGACGCCGACGACTTCCGGCGGGTTGGCACCGCACTGGCCCGTATCTTCCTCGTCCAGATCTTCTTCTACGGCCTCAGCGCGCTGTGGGGGGCGGTACTGGCATCTCGCCGTCGGTTCTTCGCCGCGGCGTGGAGCCCGGTGCTGGCCAACCTGGTCACAATCGTCGCGCTGTTCATCGTCCAGGCCGAACTCAACCCGGGCAATCCATTCCTCCAGGCAATGGGTGACGCCACCTTGCGACGCAACCTCGGGCTCGGTGCGACGCTGGGCATCGCGCTGATGGCGCTATCGATGTATCCCGCAGTCCGTCGAACCGGGGTGACGATGTCCTGGCGCCCCCAATTCGGTCACCCGGCGGTCCGCCAGATGGTCCGGCTTTCAGGTTGGACACTCGGATACGCGGCGGCAAACGTGATCACGGCGATCATCATCAAGAATCTCGCGTCGCCCGGCAGTGGGGGTCAAGCGGCGTACAACCGAGCATTCACCATTTTCCAGCTTCCCCATGGGCTCCTGGCGATGTCGATCACCACGACCTTCGTGCCCGAACTCGCCCGCCGGGTGAAGCGCCGCGATCGCCCGGGTTTCATCGAGCGCACCGAACTCGGTATCCGCACCATTGGTCTGCTCACCATCCCCGCGGCGGCGATCATGTTCGCCCTGCGCCGCACGATCGCCGGCGCGCTCTTGCAGCACGGGGAGACCACCGCGGCCGACACCCTTGAAATCTCCCGCGCCCTGGGTGGCTTCGCCGTCGGGCTGGCCGGTTTCTCAATCTATCTCTTCGTCCTGCGGGGCTTCTACGCCCACACCGATGCCCGGACACCATTCATCATCAACCTGGTCGAGTGTGCGCTCAACATCGGATTGGCGGTGCTTCTCGTGGGCCGTAGCGGGCTGCTCGGCCTCGGTCTGGCGTTCGGCCTCGCCTACGTGATCACGGCGCTATGGGCGCTCCAGGTCCTCGCCTACAAGGTGCCGGGATTCTCGGCCAGGCGGGTACTCGCCAGCCTGGGACGCATGACACTCGCTTCGGTGATTGCCGGTGAACTCGCCTGGATCGCTGCCCGCCTCAGCGACGCCGATGCGGGAGTCGATGCGGCCGTCCGGGTGACCGTCGGTGGAGTCGTCGGGTTCGGGGCTTTCGCCGCAGCGTTGCATCTGCTGGGCCCGGACCTGAACGACATCCGCCGGCTGGTGAGGCACCAGCCGGCGGATGTTTCGACGGAGTAGCTCCGTCGACGGGGGGATTTTGCGGATCAGGCGTCGATCGACGACAACTCCGGGACTTCGAGCGCCAGGCGTGACGAAGCCTCGATACCATCGACATCGACGACCGTGAAGGCGGCGTGAGCCTCATCGGCGTGCATGCGCACCCGGTCGAGCGCTTCGAGCAGTACTCGCCGACTGGCGATCAATCGCTCGATGTCGGCGGTGATTCGGTCACGTCGTGACGCAAGCGAGGCAAGCATGTCGGATCGCTGTTGTCGGGCTTCGCTGATCAGATAGCTGGCCTGCGACTCGGCGTCAGCCCGGCGTTGCGACACGTCACGCTCGGCGGCCTCCTTCACCGTCTCGGCGTATGCCTGTGCCTCGGCGCGCACCGCACCGCCTGCGCTGTCGGACTGGCCACGAACTCGG
>JANNNL010000749.1:0-3566 GCA_031398525.1 Actinomycetes bacterium
GTGGTGATCTCCACGGTGGTGCCCGCGGCGGACTCGAAGGAGGCGATGACCTCGGGACCGATGTAATCCGGATAGATGTAGATGCGCAGCGGGCCCGCCTCGACTGCGGCGGCAGCGTCGACCGGTTCGAGCCCATTGGCCGGCAACGTCGCCGGACGATTCGCCCGTGGGTACTCAACCCCCGGAGCGAACGATGCCGGCACCCCTGTCGAAGCAGCCGTCGAAGCAGTCGTCGTATCGGGTACTAGCCCGGGCGGCGCAACGGTGACGCCGTCGACCGGCTGGGATGGAGCGGCTGACGGGCTCGTTGCGGGTGATGACGTCGAGCCCGACCCGCTGCACCCCGCAAGCCACAATCCCGATCCGCCCCCGGCGGCCACCGCCGCGGCGCGCAGAATCGCTCGGCGAGACCATTGTGACGTCACGCAGGAACCAGTACGAGTTCTACCCGACGATTCCGGGCGCGACCGTCGGTGGTGGCGTTGTCGGCGATGGGTTCGACTTCACCACGCGGCTCGACGACCAGACGATTCGCATCGACCCCCGAGCGAACGAGATACGCCAAGACGGCCGCCACCCGTTGCTGTGACAGGGCGAAGTTGTATGCCTGGCTGCCCTGGTCATCGGTGTGACCGCGAATCAGCAGCTGAGTGGCCTCGGTATTGCGCAGTAGCGACGAGACCACATCAAGCGTGGGACCGATGCCTTCGAGCAACTCGGCTCCCTCGGCAGCGAACAAGGCTGCGGTTGGCACGAAGAGGGGAATAGCGGTCGGCTGCGGGGCTGACGGGTCGATCCTCAATTCATTGACCACTTGTCCGCCCTTCCTGAACGACATCTCATCGGCCACCCGCTTGGCCGTCGCCTCGTCGGGAACCGCCCCGCGCAAGTACATCGTGCCATCTTCGATGACGGAGTAGGCCGCGGCCGGCCCGTTTGACGAAGGCCCGCCCAGGCTCGGCGCGGCGATCGTCGGCGGCGCGGCTGCCCCCGTCGTTGGTAGCGGGACGAGAGTCGATTCAATCGACGAGACCGTACTGCCCGACGTCGTTGCCGCCTGGGGAGCGGACGCCAGCGTGGCCGCCGAACTCGCTACCGCCGCCGATGTGCTCGGCGGGTTCACACCCTCTGGCGGCGTAACCGGGGCGGCGATCTGCACCGTCTCGAACACGACAGGAGTGCTGGACTGATCGGCGGCGCCACTCGTGCGCCAGACACCGACTCCGATGGCGGCCAGCCCACCCAGCAGGGCAACAATGCCCAGACGACCTCGACGTCGGGTCCGAGCCGGGTCGTCATCATCTGCAGGCGATTGATCGATCATCGAGGACATCCTGGTAACACGGGGGCGACCATAGCCGCACCCCTGCTAGCGCGGATCGCGTCCCTCGGCTTCGATCAACTCGTACTCCTCGACGGTCATCAGCACCGACCGGGCTTTGGAGCCTTCCGACGGGCCGACGACCCCTCGATTTTCGAGCAGATCCATGATTCGCCCGGCCCGCGCGAATCCCACCTTGAGCTTGCGCTGCAGCATCGAGGTCGACCCGAGCTGCGACCGCACAATCAGCTCCATTGCTTGGCGAACCAACGTCTCGTCGTCGTCGTCGTCGGAGCCTCCGTACGTGCCTGCGTTCGTCCCCGATGAGGCGCTCGCCCCGTCGCCTTCGATATCGGCGACGTAGTTCACTTCGGGGGCCTGCCGCCGCCAGAAGGAAACGACCTTGCGGACCTCTTCCTCACCGACAAACGAACCTTGAATACGTTGGGCTACCGACGAGTTACCGGGCAACAGCAGCATGTCGCCCTTGCCGACCAGTTTCTCGGCCCCCGGTTGGTCGAGGATGACCCGAGAATCGGTGAGGCTCGACACGGCGAAAGCCATTCGGGCCGGGATGTTGGCCTTGATCACCCCGGTGATCACGTTCACGCTGGGCCGCTGGGTCGCAACGATCAGATGGATCCCGACGGCGCGGGCCTTCTGAGCGATGCGGGTGATCGACTCCTCAACGTCACGGGCGGCGATCATCATCAGGTCGTTCAACTCGTCGACGACGACGACGATGTACGGCAACCGCTCGAACGCCGTCTCGACACCCAGTTCAGGCACCAGTTCACCGCGGTCGTACGCCGCGTTGTAGCCGGTGATGTCGCGGAAGCCCACCTCGAACAGCAGGTCGTAACGACGTTCCATCTCGCGCACCGCCCAGCCGAGGGCATTCGCAGCCTTCTTCGGGTTGGTGACGGGCTGAGTGAGCAGGTGCGGCAGTTTGTTGTACTGCCCCATCTCGACCTGCTTGGGGTCGATCAGGATCAATCGAACCTGGTCGGGGGTGGTGCGCATGAGCAGCGAGGTGATGATGCAGTTGATCCCGCTCGACTTGCCCGCCCCGGTCGCGCCGGCGATCAACAGGTGAGGGGTCGTCGAGAGGTTGAGAAACACTGAGCGACCAGCGATGTCTTTGCCGATGGCGACTTCGAGGGGGTGGCTGAGCGCCTTGGCCTCGGCCGACGCCATCAAGTCACCGAGCGCGACCAGTTGACGGGTGTGGTTGGGGACCTCGACCCCGATCGCCGAGCGACCAGGGATCGGGGCCAGGATGCGCACGTCGGTGGCGGCGGTGGCGTAGGCGATGTCGCGTTGCAGGCTGGTGATCGCGGCCACCTTGGCGATGCGACCGTCCTCGCCCTCGAGCAGCTCCAGTTCGTAGCGGGTCACCGTTGGACCGACGGTCATGCCGACCATCGCGACGTCGACGCCATGGGCCTTGAGCGCGGCCTGCAGCTTGTCGCCGCGTGCCTTCACCTCGGCCGGATCGATCGCCGAGTTCGTACTCCGTTCGAGGTTCGAGAGTCCCGGGAGCTTCCAGACACCCGGGCGCGCCCCGGGTCCGAGAGCGAGCTCACCCTGGTCGCCGTGGGCGGCGTCGGCGAGGCTCGGCGGTGGCAGGGCGCGAGCCGAGCGCGGTGTCTTGGGTTCTCCGCGGATCGACGACGGCAACGCCGGGCGCTTCATCTGCGGCGGCAGTGCCTCGTCATCATCCAACGCCGCGTCGTACACACGCAGGCGGGCGGGGGTCGGATCGCGATCGCTCGACAGGGTCGACACCTCGCCCATTGCCTTGCGTGCGGCGCGGCTGAGCGGTCGAGCGACACCCTCGGCCCCTCGGCTGACCAGCCCGGCAGCAGTGCGAACCGACGTTCGGGTCAGCAGCAGCACCGACCCGACCAACAACCCGAGCAACACGACGGTCGCTCCCGCCGTGGCCAGCGCCTGCTCAAGTGGAACCCCGACGATCGCGCCGAACCAGCCACCGCCGCGGTTGAGCGCAGCGAGGGTGGTAACCAGCTTGTCGGGGCCTTTGGCCAGGTGGAACAGGCCCAACGTCGACAGCGCCAGTACCCCCGAGGCGATACCAACGCGCATTCTGTATTTGTGTAAATATACCATACACCTCTATTAATGTCTTCGGAGTACGTTTGATACATAAGTTCAAAATACCTTTTGCGTTCGACATTTAGCATACTGGGTGATGTGTCAGCCCTATTGTAATAAGCTGTGTCAA
>JANNNL010000001.1:0-4388 GCA_031398525.1 Actinomycetes bacterium
TCATCGCCGACGAGGTGATGACGGGGTTTGGCCGCACCGGGCTGACCTGGGGGCATCAGCACTTCCCGATCGAACCCGACGTGATCTTCGGCGGCAAGGGGCTCGGCGGCGGCTACGTCTCCCTCGGCATGGTCGCCACCACCCCCCGGGTCGCCGTGCCGCTGGCCGATGCCGGGTTCATGTACTTCACCTTCAGCGGCGTCGACGCCACGTGCGCGGCGGCGAGTGCGGTGCTTGACATCATCGACCGCGAAGGCCTGCTCGCCCGAGTGGCGGAGGTTGGGCCGCGGCTTGGCGCCCGACTACACGCCGAGTTCGACGATCATCCGCACGTGGCCGAGGTGCGCGGGCGAGGGTTGTTCTACGGGTTGGAATTGGTGCGCGACCGAACGACCGGCGAACCTTTGCCGATGGTCCCGAAATTTGCTCTTGAGGTGGTCAAACATGCCCTCGACAACGACGTGTGGATCTATCCGGCGGGCAGTGGCCCGGTGCAAGACGCCGTGATGTTCGGCCCGTCATATCTGACGACCGACGACGAGATCGAACGCATGGTCACCGTCACGCGCCACGCGCTCGATGCTGCTGCGGCAGTGGCGGTGTCCCAGTGACCGCCCTCGAACGGGTCGTGGTCGTCGGTGCCTCGCTGGCCGGATTGCGGGCCTGCGAATCGCTGCGCTCGAACGGGTTCGAGGGGACCATCACCCTGATCGGGGCCGAGGATCACCTGCCCTACGATCGTCCGCCGCTGTCGAAGAAAATCCTTACCGGCGACTGGGAGCCCGAGCAGATTGTGCTGCGCAAGCCTGAGTCGATCACCGAACTCAACCTCGAAATGCTGCTCGGCTCACCCGCCGCATCACTTGACTGTGATGGCCAGGTAGTCACGCTCGCCAACGGCACCGAGGTCGGTTACGACGGGTTGATCATCGCCGTTGGCGCTGCCTGTCGACGATTGCCGGGCCAGCCCGATCTGCCGGGAGTCCACGAACTCCGCACGCTCGATGATTCGTTGGGGTTGCGGGCCGACCTGCAGGAGGGCACGCGGGTCGTCGTGATCGGCGCGGGCTTCATCGGCTTGGAGGTCGCGTCGTCGGCCCGGCAACGCGGCTGCCACGTCACCGTGCTCGAGGGTGCGTCCGCCCCGCTGATCCGCGGACTCGGGGCCGAGATGGGGCGAGCCGTCGCCCAGATCCACCACGCCCACGACGTCGACATTCGCTGCGGTGTGCAGGTCGCCGCCATCGAAGGTTCCGACCGAGTCACCGGCGTGCGCCTCGGCGACGGTTCGGTCGTCGCCGCCGACGTGGTGGTCGTCGGGATCGGGGTCGCCCCGGCCACCGAGTGGCTGGCGGGCAGCGGCCTGGAGCTCCGCGACGGCATCGTCTGCGACGCGACGATGCGCGCGCTCGGCGTCTCGCATATCTATGCCGCAGGGGACTGCGCCCGCTGGCCGAACCAGTTGTTCGACGAGGAGATGCGCGTCGAACACTGGACGAACGCCGCTGAACAGGGTGCCATCGCGGCCGCTAATCTGCTGCGGGAAGACGACGGCGAGGAGACCCAGCCGTATGTCGCCGTGCCGTTCTTCTGGAGCGACCAATACGACCGGCGGGTGCAGTTCATCGGCCGGGCGTTCATCCCGGGCGAGGACGAGTCGACCTACGACATCCGCATCGTGCGCGGCACCCCCGCAGAGGGCAAGTTTGTCGCCCTCTACGGCCGCCAAGGTCGTCTCCGCGGTGTCTTGGGCCTCAGCCTGCCCAAGTACGTGATGCCCTTCCGCGCCCTACTCGCCCGCGGCGCCAGCTGGGACGAAGCCCTGGAGTTCGCCGCCGGCCAGACGTAATACCGTGGGGGCGTGGCAAGCGACACTGTGGCACACCCCATCGATACTCTGACCCGCATGACGCTCCTCGATGAGCATCGGCACCGGTTTACCCGGGCCCATATCGCCACGCTGGTCGCGGCCGGATCATTCGACCACTGGCGATGCGAACTCATCGCCGGGGAGCTGATTGATGTGTCGCCGATGTCTTCCCGCCACGCCGAGGTCACTCGGCGTATTCACAGCCTGTTGAACCGCCGACTGAGCGACGACCGATTCCTCGTGGGCTGCCAGCAACCCGTCGGGCTCGATGACTGGTCCGAGCCGGAGCCCGACGTGTGGGTGGCCCGCGCCCGGCCTGGTGGCTACATGGATCGCCACCCCGAGGTGCCCGACATGGTCCTCGTGGTCGAGGTTGGTTGGAGTTCCATCCGCTTCGACCGCACGATCAAGCTGCCGCTGTACGCCTCGTCCGGCGTGCCCCGAGGTCTGGCTGTTCGATGTCGATGCCGCGTCGGTCGAGGTGTTCCGCCAACCAACGGCCGCCGGGTACACGACCTGCGAGTTGCTCGCCATTGGTGACTCGTTGACATTGCCCGGTGGTGGAACGGCCGCGGTTGCTGGCTTGATGACCTGAAGTTCCGTGCGCATACGGATGACCCACCCCACGTATTGGCTCACACTGCAACGAGTCGTCGAGACCTCAGCAGAGAGTTGTCATGGAAATTCAGCATCGTTTCAATCGCAAAGCCTTGGTCGCCGCGGCCGTCGGCGGCTTGCTTGTCGGAGCAATTGGCGCGGTCGCCACCGCTCCCCAGGCTCACGCTGTCGAGGGAGTGATCAGCATCGCCGCAGCGAGCATCACCGAGGGCAACAGCGGCGTGCGGCTCCTGAGCGTCGGCGTTGCGTCGTCGGATGCCCGCACGGTCAACTGCGAGGTCAACTGGACGTTGACCGACGTGTCGGCCGACAACGGCACCGACTACTCCCCCCAGGGAGGTGGGCAGCGACTTGGCCTTGGTGCCGGGCCAGCGTTCAGCATTCTGGACATCGCCGTCCTCAGGGTCAACGGTGACACCACCGTCGAAGGTGACGAGACGGTCCGTATGACGCTCGTCAACGACGGCGATGCTGAACTGGATTGTGTCGTCGGTGGCACCACAAGCGTGCTGTTGACCATCGAGAACGATGACTCGGCGGTGGTGTCGACCATCAGCGTCGCCGACACCAGTTTTGTCGAAGGCGACGGCAACAGTCACCTCGAGAGCGTGGTCGTGGTGTCGTCACCGAACCCGGTGCAACTGTCGTGTGAGGTGATCTTCGAGGTTGTCGATGGCTCGGCGACGAGCGGATCGGACTACTCGCTGGGCGGCGGCGGAGTCATGGGTGCCGGCGAGACCAGCAAGTCGATCGTCGCCACCCGAATCTTTGGCGATACCGATTTCGAGGGTAACGAGACCTTCACGCTCCGACTGATCAACGATGCGGACGCGAACCTCGATTGCCCCATCGGCGACAGCGAGGCGACGATCACCATCGTCGACGACGACACTGCGCTTCCGGTCCGCAGGATGACCGTCGGCGATGTCACCGTGACCGAAGGGGACAGCGGCACGACCTCGGCCACGTTTGACCTTCAACTCGACGGACCGGCCAATGGCGACGAGACCGTCGTGTTCAATACGGTCAACGGCACGGCCACGGCGGGCAGCGACTACACCGCGATCGTCAACCAAACGGTCACATTCGTGGCGGGCGAGTCCACTCACCCGGTAACCGTCGACATCATCGGCGACACCGACACTGAGTCGACGGAAACGTTCACGCTGGTGCCGAGCAATCAGAACAACGTCCTGTTCGGTGTTGACCACGAGGGCATCGGCCGAATCACCAACGACGACGGCAATGCGGTCAACGCGGCGACGATCAACGGGTTCTCCGTCGCCGAGGGCGATTCGGGTGTGCAATCGGTCGGACTCAGCGTGGTCCTCAATGGCCCGGCCAACGGCAACGAGACGTTCACCATCTCGACCTCGAATGGCTCGGCGACCTCCGGTAGCGACTACACGGCACTCACCCAGAGCGTCGCTTTTGCGGCCAATCAAACGGCTCGGACCGTGTTTCTCGACGTCCTCGGCGACACGACCCTGGAACCCGACGAAACCATCAACGTCGCCGTCACCAACATCCAAAACTTCGCGATGACTGCGACATCGGCCGTCGTCACGATCACCAACGACGACACCGTCGCCGTGGCCCCATCGGTGGTCTCGCTGCCAACGACGCAGACAGTGACCGAGGCCGGGCCGAAGTATGCGGTGACGACCACGATGACGAATCCGACGGGCCGAACCTGCCGGGTCATCTACGACACGGCGAATGGGTCAGCAGGAACCGGCGACTACTCGAGCCTGATCGGCGAGGCGAACACGCACGTATCGCAGGCCCCCGCGACCAAGACCTACGCGATCCTCGAAGAGCTCCTGGACGAGGACGTGGAGACCTTCCCGGTCACGTTGAGGCACGACACGGCACTCTCCGATCCGAGCTGCGAACTCGG
>JANNNL010000023.1:0-2773 GCA_031398525.1 Actinomycetes bacterium
AATGGACTGCACATGAACACATCGCTGTGGTCCGCCGACGGCAAGAAGAACCTCTTCGAGCTGGCGAGCAACAAGGGATCGGGCCGCGACAAGTACGGGCTCGGCCTCACTCCACTCGGCTACCAGTTCTGCGCCGGGGTGCTCGATCACGCCCAGGCAATGTCGGCGATCACCAACCCGATCGTCAACAGCTACAAGCGGATGGGCGTCTCGGCCCCCCATTCTGGTGCCACCTGGGCCCCGGCCTATGTCGCGTACGGCGGCAACAACCGCACCCAGATGATGCGCATCTCCGAAGGCAACCGGCTCGAAGTCCGCTCGGTCGACGGTGCGGCGAACCCATACCTGGCGTTCACCGCGGTGCTTGCCGCCGGGCTCGATGGTGTCGACCGCAAGGCCGACCCGGGTGCCCCCAACGTCGACAATCTCCATGAGCTCTATCCCGACGAGGTCGTCGCCAAGGGCATTCAAGCAATGCCGCCGACGCTGCTCCACGCCGCGGAAGAACTGCTCGGTCACAAGGTGATGCAAGAGGCACTCGGCCACACCGGCACCGAGTACTACAGCGACTACCTGGCCAAGATCAAGATCGAGGAGTTCCGCAAGTGGCACGCCCAGGTCGGGGACTCCGAGCGCGACAGGTACCTCAGCCTGTTCTGAATACTTTATGGTGATACGGGCCGTACTCTTGACAAATTAGCTCGTTTCTGTCACTCTCCGGGTCTTGACGGGTGGCCGTCGAACAGGATGAGATGATGGGAGCATTCATGGGAAAAAACAAACGCATTGTTGGGGTTCTGGTGACGTTTCTGATGGTTCTGACCGTGGGTGCGAACGAGGCGCAAGCTGACACCAACGGTTGGCTGACCCCATCGACGAGCTGGAGTCAGTACAACGGAAATATGTCCGTCTACGGGGAGTCTTATTATAACAACTGGGGCGCTTGGGGTAAGGACTACGCCAAGGCGACTGACCTCTACTTCCGAGCGTCAAAGAATTCTGGATCGGGGGTTTCTTCGGCCACGCGAGTCAAAGGAGCGGTGTCGTTCGGTGGCGTCGGGATCGAGGTCTCCGTTTCCTACCCGGCCGGTGTAAGCGCCGGATTCGTGGATATTGGCTCGACGTGTGATCATGGTTACTGGGATGGAAACGCCACATACGTGTCGGTGGACTTCGGGTCCGGAACCATCTGCGACACAAGTACTTGGGGCTGGGTCTCAAACGTGAGTCTGACGATCACAGGCGGCTCTCGGTTCGGGGGCAGTTGGTCCGTGCGAACAGCGACGCGCAACAGAGATTTGGGCGGGCTCTGAGCCCATGATTAACAGGAACTGGGAGAGGCGCCTCTGGGCGACAGCATCCGTACTCGCGATGCTGTCATCGTGCGCCTCTCCTCGTTCCGCTGAAGGCTCAGCCAAGGATGCGTGGATTCAGGCGACGATGCATCTGCTGAGTTCTGGCGAGGCGACGTCTGACGGCTTGGTGTTCATCTTGCCGGGTAGTGAGGCCACCGGTGACCTGTATGTCTCTTCGCTCGCCGCGCAGGCGATATCGGATTCCATCGATCGAGACACGCTTCGGGAATTCTACCGCGAATCCATCGACCGCCTGGCTCCTACCTACGGTACCTCAATTGCCGGTCCACTTTGGGAGACTCGAGAGATGGCTATGGCTGCCAAGGGGACTGAGCTTGTCGAGGAAACGGACGTCAGAACAATTCTGCAGACGCACCTTCTTCAAGAAACTGGCGGCCAGCCACTCACTGATCCTTTCGACATCCTCTATCTATCCGACATTCGGCGGATTCTCCGTTCTGAGGGTGATGTGTCGGCTGAGCCCCGCGTGGTGTGTCCAAGTAATTTAGACTTTACCGCCGCGTCAGCCTTGGCGTATGCGACGTCCAGTCCGTCGTGCACGGACGTAGCAATTGTCAACGCGAGGTTGAGTCTTGACGACGTCGCATCCCGGGACCATTCCCCACTTGACCTGGAGACTTGCGAGGTGTTGGTAGCCCACTCTCGGCTGTTCGCGGCTGCACCCGGTCGAGGCGTTGCGAAGAGCGAAATTCTGGCTGAGACGAACCGGGCGCAGCAGAGCCTTCAACGTTCTCAGGGCGACGACAGCCTCAGCTGCGCAGCACGGTTGTCGGAGGCGAGTCGGCTCCTGGGTCAGCCATTTGAGGTGCAGGAACCTTTGGTCTCGTTCCTGCAATCCGTGATGGTCACGGGTTCGTTGCCGGTCGAGACCTGGGTCGACTTCGACGGAGGCGCAGCCGTGCTTCGTGCGATCCGGTTGCTGAAGGGTCGACCCCCTGTTCTTCCGCCTGACTTGCCGGCGAAGACGTCTGCCGAGACCAAGCTTGCCCTGCTCCTCGAGTCGGACCACACGTCCGACGAGGTGAGGGCGCTCATCGAGCAGGTCACGCTTGAGGATCCCCGTAGTTCGGACGCTGCAGTCGGCACGGTGAGCCGCGCGATCGCAGACCTCGGACCCGACGCCTGTACCCACGGCCCCTCGATGGAGTTTATTGCGCAGGCGCTCATCGATCCCTCGAACAGGCCAGGCTCTGGTTCGTGGCACTCCGGTGCTCTTCTGGCGTCCGTCGGTTCGTCGTGCGGTATACAGACAACAGATCTGAGAGCCGCGATCGAGCGAGATACATCACGAACTCTTGACAGCGTTTCTAATGGCGAGGTAGTTGAGCCCGCGAGTATCTTCCACGAGTAGTGCAGGTGGCCCGGGTTCACGCGCGTGTGCATCAGGATCGCCGTCG
>JANNNL010000036.1:0-6976 GCA_031398525.1 Actinomycetes bacterium
CTGACAATAAACCGATAGTGTGGTTTAATTAACGCTACTACCGAACTGCAACACACCCTCTGTTTGTGATTTGCCGTTGACGACAAATTTCACCTCCTTCAGCAACTGCGTTGCCGCAACGTTGTCGGATCCGGCACCCCACACGAAGGCGTCGTCGTCACCGCCGGCGACCGCAACGGGGCGCGGGGTCGCGTTCGATTCGAGCCAGACCCGCGCGTTCTGACGGAAAAGGTCAAGGTCGGGGAACTCTGTCGTCATCGTTTCGAACCTACTTCGGTCGGTGAAGGGAGCTGCGATCGGCTCGGCTTGCCCTTCGTCACGCTGGTCGTGCGAGAGTGCGTACGCTCGGGTTCATTGGTGAAGGGGAGGTGCACAGGGTGGCGCTACTTGAGGTGCGTGACGTAACGGTCAAGTTCGGGGGGATCATCGCGCTGGACGCATTGAGTTTCGATATCGACCGGGGCCAGATTTGCGGGCTGATCGGCCCCAACGGAGCCGGCAAAACGACGATGTTCAACGTCGTCAGCCGCATCTACCAGCCGACGCTCGGACGGGTCACGTTCGACGGTCGCGACCTGCTGGCCCTGCCGGCGCACAAGATCGCCAAGGTGGGCATCGCCCGCACCTTCCAGAACCTGGCGCTCTTTCCATCAATGACGTTGCTCGAAAACGTGATGGTCGGGGCCCACAGCCAGGGCAAGATTGGCTTCGTGGCGAGCATTCTGCGACTCGGTGCCGATCGGGAAAACCGCCGGATGCGCAACGAGGCCGGTGATCTGTTGCATCAACTCGACCTCGGCCACCTGGCCCATCGGCCGGCCGCCGGGCTGCCGTTCGGCACGCTCAAACGCCTCGAAATCGCTCGCGCGCTCGCCGCCCGGCCCCGCTTCCTGCTCATGGACGAGCCCGCGTCGGGGTTGACCCACGGCGAGGTCGATGAGCTCGGTGAGACAATCGTCAAGATCCGCGACCAGTTCAGCTTGACGGTGCTGCTCGTTGAACACCACATCAAGATGGTCATGGGTATCTCGGACCAGGTCGTGGCGATGGAGCTTGGTCGCAAGATTGCGGCGGGCACGCCGGCCGAGGTGCAGGCCGACGATGAAGTGATCCGGGCCTATCTCGGAGCGTCGACATGAGCGGTGCATTGACGATCGAGCATCTGAGTGCCGGGTATGGCCAGGTGGCGGTGCTCGACGATGTGTCGCTGCACGTGGGCGATGGTGACCTCGTGGTCATCCTCGGCTCGAACGGGGCGGGCAAGACGACCACCATGCGGGCCATCTCCGGGGTGATCCCCCGAACGGGCGCGATCACATTCAACGGCCAACGCATCGACAAACTGTCGCCGGATGCCATCGTGCGGGCCGGCATCGCCCAGGTTCCCCAGGGTCGGGGAACGTTCCCGGAACTGAGTGTGCTCGACAACCTGCGCGCCGGTGCCTATACGCGTCGTGACGGTGAGGTGGCCAAGGACATCGACCACTGGTTCGAGGTCTTTCCACGACTGGGTGAGCGCAGCGATCAACGGGCCGGCAGCCTGTCGGGAGGTGAACAGCAGATGGTGGCGATCTCTCGAGCCCTGATGAGTCGACCGAAACTGTTGTTGTGCGACGAGCCGAGCCTGGGCCTCGCCCCGCTGGTCACTCAAGAGGTGATGACAGTCATCGCCCGGCTGAATCAGGAAACCGGGTTGTCGGTGCTCTTGGTCGAGCAGAACGCCAATCTGGCCATGGACGTTGCCCGAACGGTATACCTACTGGAGACCGGCCGGATCGTGGCCAGCGGCACCCCGACCGAGATCGCCGGGAACGACGCCATCCGCCAGGCGTATCTGGGGTACTGACGTGGACTTTCCTTCCTTCGCCCAACTCCTTCAGTACATCTTCGACGGCCTCTCCGTCGGGGCGATCTACTCGCTTCTCGCCCTTGGTCTAGTGGTCGTCTACCGCGGCACCGGACACCTCAACTTCGCGCAGGGCGAGATGGCAACGCTGTGCACATACGGAGTCTGGGAGCTCCACGATCGTGGTCTCCCACTCATCGTCGCTCTCGTCGTCGGCGCAGCAATCGGGTTCGGGCTCGGCGCTGCCGTAGAGACCACCTTGATTCGACCGGTCGCCAAGAAGTCGCCGTTTGCCGTGATCATCGTGACCATCGGGCTGTTCCTCGGGATCAACTCGCTGACCAACGGAGTGTGGGGTCCTCCGCCCGAGGAGGCGATGCCGAGCCTGTTCCCCAACAAGCCCGACGACTTCGCCTCGATCTTCGGGGCGACCTGGCGCTACGAGCGCATCGGAGTGCTGCTCGTCTGCTTGGCATTGGGCGCAGGACTCTTGCAACTGTTCAAGCGCACTCGTTTCGGACTGGCGATGCGAGCCGTGGCCAGCAATCCCGAGTCGTCGCGATTGGTCGGTATCTCGACCAGCCATGTTCTGATGGCATCGTGGGGCATCGCCGCCGCGCTGGGGGCGATCAGCGGCACCCTCGTCGCCGGAGTCAACACCTCGGTGACTCCGGGAATGATGTTTTCGATCTTCGTCTATGCATCGGCGGCTGCGACCCTGGGTGGACTTGACTCGGTTGGTGGGGCGCTGATCGCCGGATTGTCAATCGGCGTCGTAGAGAATCTTGCCGCCAACATCTTCCCGGACTGGATCGGCCAGTCGATGCGACTCGCGGTAGCCCTGGTGATCATCCTGGTCGTGCTCCTGTTCAAACCGTCGGGCCTGTTCGGTTCCAGCAAGGTCGAAAGGGTCTAGCCATGTGGAAGATCCGTGAATCCAGCCCCGCTCACTGGCTGTTGAGAGCGTTGGCTGCCGTTGCCGTGATCCTGGTCGTGTTGTACATCCCGACCAAGACCTCGACGAGCACCGTCTCCGACTTCGCGTATGCGTTCGAGTTGATCATCGCCGCCATGTCGCTCAACCTGCTATTCGGCTTCGCCGGCCAGATCTCCCTCGGCCACAGTGCCTTCTACGGGGTCGGGGCCTATTCGACGGCGATTCTGGTCGAGGATTACGGCTGGGCGCCCGGTTGGACGTTCTATGTCGGTGCCGTTGCGGCCTTCGCCGTCGGAGTGCTTGTCTCGTTCCCGGCGCTGCGCCTCAAGGGGGTGTATCTGGCCTTGGTCACCCTCGCCCTGGCGGTGCTGTTCCCGTTGTTGGTCAAGTGGCCGAAACTCGAATGGTTGACCAACGGTCCGAAGGGGTTCACGAATGGCGGCTATGCCACGCTGCCCGACTGGCCGTTCCTCGGTGCGCTCAAAGGGCGCGACGGTCGGGCGGTATTCGGGTATTGGCTGGCGCTGGTCGTGCTAACGCTCTGTTACCTGGTCTGCCGCGGCATCGTGCGCAGCCGATCCGGTCGGTCGTTGATTGCGGTCCGCGACAACCAGACCGCCGCCGCAGTGATGGGCGTCAACGTCGCGGCGACCAAGGGCATCGTCTTCGGGGTATCGGCCGCGATGTGCGCGGTAGCCGGATCGTTGGGGACGGCCCGTTCGGGCGTCGTGGTCCCTGAGGGCAATCTCACGCTGGTCGGCTCGATCCTGTTCGTCATCATCATGGTGTTTGGCGGGGCCTCGACGCTGTGGGGCCCGATCGTCGGTGGTATCGCATACGTACTGCTCGACTCCTACCTGCGCGATGCGGGAGGCAAGGACGACGGGCTGATTCCGTCATTGTTCGGATGGTTCAACGGATCGCCGGCGTCGCTGATCATCGCCGTGCTGCTGATCGCTTTCATGTTCGTGGCGCCCTTCGGCATCGTCGGGTTGGTCCGACGAGCATTCGCTCGCGTCGTCACGTTGATCCCTCGCCCGGCGGGTGCCGCAGCGGCGGCGGCTGGAGATGGCGCGGGGGGCGCAGCGCGCTCACGGGTGCCCGCTGAAGCCGGATTGGCGCTGGCCGCGGTCTTGACGATCGGCATGATCGTCGCTCAACGCAGCCAAGATGCCGAGCCATCTGCGGCGGGGGAGACCCCATCGGTCGATTCGAGCACGTCCCCGGCCACCACCCTCGCCGGAACTCCGGGAAACACCGGCGAAGCCGCGGTCACCACCGTCGACGACGGCTCGGTATCCACCGATTCGGCCGTAGCGCCGGTCGAGACCACTGTGGCGGCACCGGTCGCCTGGACCGTTCCGACCGACAACTGTGTCGACCCCGAAGCGGCGAATGCGCCGATCGAGGGCACCTTGAAGATCGGCTCGGTGATGCCGCTGTCGGGTGGCGCTCCGGCCATTGCCTTCGGCCCAGTCGCCGACGGGCTGCGGGCGTACATCGACTACGCCAACGCCCAGGGCCTGCTGGGTGACCTGCGGCTGGAAGTAGAAATCGCCGACGATCAGTACTCCAAGGATTTGACCCCCGGCGCGGTCAACACGTTGCTCGACAACGGGGCCCACATCATGAGCGGCATCATCGGGTCGCCGAACAATGCCGCCGTCCGCACGACCCTCAACGAGGAGTGCGTCCCGCAGCTGCTTGCCCTCACCGGAGCCCCCGAATGGGGTGAGGTGGCCGAGTATCCGTGGACGAACGGCGTGTTGCCGCCGTACACCATCGAAACGAAGAGCTACGTCAAGACGATCCGCGAGCTGATGCCCGCCGGGGCGACAGTCGGCCTGTTCTACGTCAACAACGAATTCGGCCAGGTGTACGCCGATGCCTTCAAGGAGTCGGCCACCGACGGCATCTCGATCGTCGAAACCCAAACGATCGAGGCCACCGATGAGAACCCCCCGACAGCCCAGGCCACGGCCTTGGCCGCAGCTCGACCCGATGTGATCATGGGTGTCCCACTCGGTGCCGGCTGCTATCGCTTCCTGCCCGAGATCGCCAACGCAATGGCGGCCAATCCCGGCTGGGAGCCCAAGATCTTCCTCACCAATACCTGCGCCTCGGCGTTGATCCTGGCGCTCTCGGGACCATCGGGAGACGGCCTGTACACCTCGGCCAACCTCGCCGACGTCGGGAATCCCGCGTTGCACGGGGAGCCCGGCATCAAGGAGTACGTCGACGCGATCGCCGCCGCTGGCAAACCCGACATCATTCCCAGTGCCCAGCCCGGATGGACCGTTGGTGAACTCACCGTGGCGATTGTCAAACAGGCGATGGCGGCTGGCCCATTGACCAGGGCTTCGATCATGAACGCGGCCCGCCAGTTCACCTATACCCCGAGTCTGGCTCGACCCGATGTGGTGTTCAAGCTCAACGGTGAGACCGACGTCTACCTGGCCGAATCGCTCCAGATCGTGCAATGGGACTTCGATACCCAGACGTTCACCGACGTCGGTTCGCTGATCACCGAATTCGAGAGCTGAACCCGACGCTGGTTAGATACCTCGATGGCATTGATCGCCCGCGACCGGGCTACCGCACGTCCCCACGAGGTCGCGCTGCGCGACGACCGGGTTTCGATGACCTGGGGCGAGGTCAACGATGTCCTGAACCGGGTAGCCAACGCGCTGCATGGAATGGATCTCGGGCCGGCCCGTCGCGTCGCCGTCTACGCCGAGAATTCGGTCGAAACGGTGCTCGCCCACCTTGGCGGCCTGCTCGCCGGGGTCTCGACGGTGCCGGTCAACTTCCACCTCAACGCCGAGGAGGCTGCGTACATCTTGCGGGATTCCCAGTCGAGCGTGGTGTTCGTCGGTCCCGAGAACGTGGAGCGAGGCATCGCCGCCGCGGAGTTGGCGGAGTTGGCGGGGGTGTCGATGGTCGTCGCCTGGCGGTCGCCACCGGTTTCAGCCTGTGGCGCGTGGACCGATCTGCTGTCCGGCGCGAGCCCTGAAGAACCGCCGACCGACGTGACCCCGTTGCCGAATCTGATGTACACCAGCGGGACGACCGGCGTGCCCAAGGGGGTCGATCTGGCCCCGACGATGTTTGCCGGGGGCGCGACGATCGTCGAGCACATCGAGGCGTTGAAGTTGAACCGTTTCGCCAAGTTCGGTACCCATCTGGTGGTCGGCCCGATGTACCACACGGGTCCGTTGAACGGCCTGCGTATCTTGGCCGTCGGCACCCCCTTGGCGGTGATGAGCCGCTTCGATCAGGAGCGCACGCTGGCGTTGATCGAGGAGTATCGCGCCGAGACGAGCGTAATGGTGCCGACCCACTTCAAGCGCATGCTCGACCTGCCCGACGAGGTGAAACAGCGCTACGACCTGAGCTCGATGAAGCTCATCGCCCACACCGGCGCGGCGTGCCCGATCGACGTCAAGCAGCGGATGATCAACTGGTTCGGACCGGTGTTCATCGACGCCTACGGGGCCACCGAGGTGGGCACGATTTGTTCCATCACCAGCCAGGAATGGTTGGAACATCCGGGCTCGGTCGGCCGGTGCATCGCCCCCCCATTCACGCGGGCCGTTGTCGTTGACGACGCCGACAACGAGGTCCCGGCAGGTACCGAGGGCCGGCTCTACTTCGAGGATTCGACCGGCCGCGGCATCGTCTACCCGAACGACCCGGCCAAGACCGCCAAGGCTCACCTACGGCCGGGGGTGTTCACCATCGGCGAGATCGGCTATGTCGACCCCGACGGTTACGTCTACATCACCGACCGGTTCAGCGACATGATCGTCTCGGGTGGGGTGAACGTCTATCCGGCCGAGGCCGAGAAGGTGCTCATCGCCCATCTGGGGGTCGCCGACGTGGCCGTGATCGGCGTTCCCGATGCCGACATGGGTGAGGCGGTGAAGGCCCTGGTAGTGCCGGTCGATCCCGCGAATCCGCCGTCGGTCATCGAGTTGATGGCCGCCTGCCGGGCTGAGCTGGCGGGCTACAAATGCCCCCGGTCGCTGGAGATCGTCTCGACGATCGGCCGCAACGCGATGGGCAAGATCAACAAGCGGGTGCTGCGCGCCCCCTATTGGGAAGGGAGCCGAACCATTGGCTGACCACCTGGAACCCGTCGTTCTGACCGATGACCCGGCGCCGTACGTCCGTCGGCTGACGCTCAACCGGCC
>JANNNL010000072.1:0-10590 GCA_031398525.1 Actinomycetes bacterium
TGACGGCGAAGGTGCCGATCGTGGAGTAGGTATGCGTTGCGGTCGGCGTGATGGCCGACTCGACCGGGCTGCCATCGCCCCAGTCGAAGCCATAGGTGGCGATGTCGCCGTCGGCATCCGTCGATGCGGTGGCATCGGCGGTGACGACGACCGGTGCCACACCCGACGCGGGGGTGATGGTGAGTGCGGCGACGGGCGCCTGCAAGACGATGACCTTGCCGCAGTTCTGGGTGACGTCGTCGACCCACAACTCGGTTCCGGGGGCCAGGCCGATACTTGAAATCCGCAGGTCAACGGCATTGCCGGGGGTGACGGCGAGCGTTGTTTCGAGCAGGTGCCACTCGGTGTCGGCGAGGGTGATCGGCGTCTGTGCCGTGGCTCCCGCCACCCCGGCGACGTACTCGGTCATCGCCAACTGCACGGTCGCACCGATCGGCCCGGCAACCCACGCCGAGGTGGTGCAGGTCGGCCCGGTACTGGCCGCAACCCAGTTCGGCGAATCGTCGATCACCGCGTCCCCGCCGCCGGGGCCGACGACGAGTTTGAACGAGGCCAGCCCGCTGTGAGCCTTGGATTCATCGCGAACGAGGACCGAGCCGGGCGCGCTGAGCGCGCTGCTCCAGCCGAGTTCTGCCCCTGGGTCACCAACCTCGTTGATCGGCTTCACCGGCCCGACCGGGAGCGTCGTCCCCGGGTCGCCGACGGCCTCGGGCGCAACCTCCTCAGGGGACGCCACGGCCGTCCACACCGCGGTCGTGCCCGCCGCGAGCAGGACTGCCGTCACCGCTACCGGAATTGCGATTCGTCGCCGCATGAGGACCTCCTCGAGAACTGAACTGCGCGCCGCAGCAATCAGTCAGCGGAAAGGGTGGGATTTGAACCCACGGTGAGTCTCCTCACACACGCCCTCCAAGCAGAGCATTTACCCGTAGTAACCAGGTGAAACACCCCGCCAGGCATCGCGCATCGCGCATCCATCGCGCAGCCGCTCCTGTACGCCTGGGATTGTAGCCGTTCAGATACTTCGCGAGGACAGCGTGGCATCGTGTTCGATCGCGGCTGGGCGAGTGGTCCGTCCACCGAAGCTCGGGTGCTCGCACGGCGGCGGCAACTCCGATGGCGGATGACTAGGCCGGAATTGGCTCGCGGGGTGCGGTAGTCATCGAACGTTCAGACCATCCGTCGCCGGTCCAACCTGGGGTGAAACCGCCGGTTGCGTGAACCGCAGTCCGGAGCGCGGAGTGAGCGTGATCCTGGGCCGCGGCGAGCGTCGCTTCTTCAACCCCGAAACTGAACGTGAACACTCGGGAAGTCATCGAACCACCGAGATCTGGGTCGATCACGTTCTCTAGTTCGTACAACTTGTCGAGGACCTGATCGGTGAGCTCGTCGAGTTGGTCGACGTCCAGCGGCGCGCTGAACACCACGGTGAGTTCCACTTGGTAGATCATCGATTCACTCCCTCTCGTCGGTCCAACATGTCGACCGTTCCAACCACTTGATCAGGTTCCTGCGGTCGCATCTCCAACCGCAGAGCATCCTCATACGGGCGGTTCTCGAATGACTAGCGCTTCGGCGTCAGCAACAGCGGAGGGGATGGGATTTGAACCCACGGTGAGTTTCCCCACACACGCTTTCCAGGCGTGCCGAATCGGCCGCTCTCGCACCCCTCCCGGCGGCAACCGTTCACGAAGATCGGCTACCGCTAGCGAACCGAGGCTAGCGGACCGATAGCCTGACGCCACTTCGCTCACCCGCCGGGTGTGGTGGTGGTCGGGTCCTGTGCAACGGGCGTCCGGGAATCAGGTCAGGGTCGGAAGACAGCAGCCTTCAACGGTCACGTTTGTGTGCCGCAGATCGCCTGGCCACTACCACAGCCGGCGGGGTGCGAAATCCCTGCTCAGCGCGAGGGGTGCGCCGGTCTTAGCGAGTGCGCTGAGCAATCCGCTCCGCCCGGGCGACCAGGTGTGGGGCACCCAACAGTTCGGCCATCGCGGCGAATCCCGTGGTTGGCCCAGCCCACTGCCAATCATCGACGCTTCCCACTTCGACGTCGCGTTCCACGGTGGCGATCCGGCGGAAGAGTACGGCCAATTCGAAGTCTTGGCGCAGGGTCGCCGACAGCTTCTCGGCACCGCGTAATCCCAGGATGTCCCAGTCCTTGGCCGAGGTCGGGATGTCTTCGAGGTGGGGATAGCGGCCGAGGACCAATGATGCGCTCTTGGCCCCCCAACCGGCGAGGCCGGGGAAGCCGTCCGCCGTGTCGCCGACCACGCCGAGGTAGTCGGGGATCGACTCGGGGAGCACGCCGAACTTGGTGAACACCCCGGCGGCGTCGGTGATCTCGCCCTTGCGGCGGTCGAGTTGCACAACCCGGGTGCCTTCGATGCATTGCCCGAGGTCTTTGTCGGGGGTGCAGATGATGACCCGTTCCACCCGCTCGTCAGCCGAGGCGACTGCCGCGGCTGCGCCGAGCGCGTCGTCGGCCTCGTATTCGACCATCGCCCAGGTGACGACACCCATCGCGACCATCGCCTCTTCCATCATCGGGATCTGTTCGAGCAGCTCAGGGGCCATGCCCTCGCTCGACTTGTACCCGGCCCACAGGTCGTTGCGGAAGCTTTCGATCACATGATCCGACGCGACGCCGATGTGGGTAGCCCCCTCGCCGAGCAGCTGCAGGGTTGATCCGAGCACCCCGACCACCCCATCGTAGGGGCCGATATCGGCGTGGCGGGCGGCCTGGCCGTAATGCTGACGGAACAACTCGTACGTGCCGTCGATGAGATGGACCTGCATATTCCCTAGTCTCGCCGACAATGTCTTCTCCGTCGAACACCGCCGCCTCGATCGTCAAGGCCACCTTGTTCGTCAAGGGTGGGCGGGACAAGTCGCTGCGTCGCCGCCACCCCTGGGTGTTCAGCGGTTCCGTCCAGAAGGTCACCGGGTCCCCGGGACCGGGCGACACGGTACGGGTGGCGACCGGAGACGGGTCGTTCCTGGCGTGGGCGGCGTATAGCCCGGCGTCGCAGATCGTTGCCCGGGTGTGGTCGTTCGACGAGTCCGACCCGATCGATTCGTCGTTCATCGCGCAGCGGGTGCACTCTGCCGCGGTTCGACGGGCGGGTTTGGCGGCGCGGACCGACGCCTGCCGGTTGGTGTTTTCGGAGTCCGACGGATTGCCGGGGTTGATCGCTGATCGCTACGGCCCGATCGTCGTGGTCGAGTTGACGACGACCGGCGCGGACCGGTGGCGAGCCGAGATCGCCGAGGCCTTGATGACCCTGCCCGGCGTCGAGGGCGTCTACGAACGATCCGACGTCGACATCCGTAAACGGGAGGATCTCGAAGAGCGTGTCGGCCTGCTTGCCGGGGTGGAACCGCCCGACACGTTGGAGATTCACGAGGACGGTGCCCGCTATCTTGTCGATGTGCGGGCGGGCCACAAAACCGGTCTCTACCTCGACCAACGCGAGAGCCGGGTGGCGGTCTCCCATCTTGCCGCGGGTCGCCGCGTGCTCAACACGTTCTGTTACACCGGGGCGTTCTCTGTCGTTGCGGCGACAGCCGGCGCGTCGGAAGTCGTCAGCATCGACTCGTCGGGACCGGCGTTGGCGATGGCGGCGAAGAACCTGCGGCTGAACGATTGTCCGCCCGGGGAGCTGGTCGAGGCCGACGTGTTCGCCGACCTGCGACGCCTGCGCGCCCGGGGCGAGCGGTTCGGGATGATCATCCTCGACCCACCCAAGTTGGTCACGAACTCCGGCAACCTCGACAAGGCGACCCGGGCCTACAAAGACATCAATCTGATTGCCTGCCAACTGCTTGAACCGGGTGGCCTGCTCGTGACGTTCTCGTGTTCGGGCCTGCTTGAGGAGTCGTTGTTCCAGAAGGTGGTCGCCGGTGCCGCCCTCGATGCCCGTCGTGACGTGCGGATCGTCGGGCGGCTGCACCAGGCCAGCGACCACCCGGTGTTGCTCTCGGTGCCCGAGACGGCGTACCTCAAAGGCTTCGTCTGCGAGGTTGCGTGATGTCCCCGACGGTCTCCACCATGGCGCAGTTGGTCGCCTTCCCGACCGAGAGCCGGACGCCGAATGCGGCGCTGATCGACTGGGTCGCCGACCGACTGTCGTCCTTCGGTGGACGAATCACCCGTGTCGGCGGCGCGCAGACCGCGGGCCGGACGAATCTGCTCGTCTCATTCGGCCCGGCGACCTCGGGCGGGCTGTTGCTCTCGGGGCACTCCGACGTGGTCCCCCCTGGGACCGGTTGGGCGACTGACCCGTGGACGGCAACCGTCGTGGGCAGCGACGTGTTCGGTCGCGGGACCGCCGACATGAAGGGTTTCATCGCCTCGGTGCTGACGACGGTCGAACGGTTGGCCGACGCCTCGTGGACCGCACCGCTGCACGTCGCGCTGTCGTTCGACGAGGAGGTGGGCTGCGTTGGGGTCCGTCATCTGCTCGACCACCTCGCCGACGACCTGGACGTGCGCCCCGCTCTCGTCGTGATCGGGGAGCCGACGATGATGCAACCCCGTCACCGTCATCTCGGCAAGGTCGGCTACGAGGTGTCGTTCCATGGCACCGCGGGCCACTCCAGCCTCTCGTACCGCCTGCCCTCGGCGATCTCAGCCGCGGCCCGAGTGATCGCTTCCCTCGACGCGGTGGGTGCTCGCGCGGCGGCCGAGGGTGGCGAGCCCGAACTCACCGTGAACTGCGGGGTGATCGAGGGTGGCACCGGACTGAACGTGATCGCCGAGTCCTGCCAGCTGTCGTTCGAGCTCCGTCACACGGCTGCGCTCGATCCCGACGTCGCCCTCACCCCGGTTCGCGCCACACTGGCGACCGAAGGCGCAACGCTGCGCGCCGTCGGCCGGGGCGTCGAGGTGACCGAGATCGTGCGCTACCCCGGCCTTGCCACCGACGCCGAAAATCCGCTGGTCAAGCTGGTCGAACGGATTGCCGACGCCGGATCGTGCACCCCCCTTGGCTTCGGCACCGAAGGCGGACTCTTCGCCGCCGCCCTTGGCGCCCCGGTTTTGATTTGCGGTCCCGGCGACATCGCTGTCGCCCACCGCCCCGACGAATACGTCACCCTCGAACAACTCGCCCGCTGCGACACCTTCCTCGCCGCCCTCGTGCAGCGGGTCTGCCTGTCGCCCGTGTGACTTGAGGCGATTGGATCAACGTCAACCAGACGTCGCAGGACACTCCGCTCCCGAGGTCGGGAACCGAATCTGTTCGGAACTCCGGTCGCTGGTGACGTCGAGGGTGACACACGACGGCCCGGTCACGATGAGCCCGCCGATGTATCCGTTGAGCGCCTTGGCCGGGCACGCCTCGAACGACACCGATCGGGTTGCCTCGTCGAGTTCGGCTTGATCCGGGCGCACCTTCCCACCTCCGGACCGGGGAGATATCGCAGACGTGCATCGGCGGGCGATACCACCGAGACGGTCGTCGTAGGGGCGGCGTCGGCGCTGACGTAGAGAAAGATCTTGATGGCATAGAACGTGCCGCCGTCTCCGCTCAGCGGCATTTCACTGCCCCAGGGAGCATCGGCGATGGCGTGAACCCCGGAGAAACTGAGCCCACCGGCTGCCGGGTCGGCTGGGTTGGGTCGCGTCGACGGAGTCGCTGAATCTGCACAGAACAGGGCTCGCGTGGGAGGGACCGTTGTCGTTGTCGGCGAGAGCTGGGGCTTCGGCTCCGTTGAGCTCGCCGTCAAAGCTCCACCCGACGTGCACGACGCAAGGCACGCGATCAAGGCGATTCCCAGTCGTCTCATCCGTTCATTGGCGCATGACCTGCGGTGGTCCCTCGTCATGCCCGGAACCTACAACTGGTGCCGAACGCGTGGGCGACGTCCCACGACGGGGTGCGCAGGATGTGGTCCCACGGTGGGGCGTCGCCGGCATCGCGTCGAGCAGTCAGCACGCAGGTATGGCAATCCGACATGGACCGAAGTAGAGCACAAGCACCCGGTCTCTCCGGTCGCGCCAGTAGGTTCGGTCCATGGCCAAACACTGGGACGAGCAGAGCATTCCCGACCAGTCGGGCAGGGTGGCGCTGATCACCGGGGCGAACAGTGGCATCGGTTGGGATACCGCCCGGGCCCTGGCGCAGCACGGTGCGCACGTAGTGATGGCATGCCGCACCCGTTCGAAGGCCACCGATGCCAAGGCCCGCATCGACGCGCTGAAGCCCCGTGGCCAGGTGTCGATCGTCGATCTCGACCTTGCCTCGCTCACCTCGGTCCACACCGCGGCCAAGGCGGTGCTCGCCGAGCACGGGCACATCCACCTCTTGATCAACAATGCCGGGGTGATGGCGATGCCGCATCTGCGAACGGCCGAGGGTTTCGAGATGCAGATCGGCACCAACCATCTCGGTCACTTCGCCTGGACCGGGTTGCTCCTCGACCGAGTGATGGCAACGCCGGAGTCTCGCGTTGTCGTCGTGGCCAGCAACGCCCACAAGTTCGGCAAGATGGACTTCGACGACCTGCTGTGGGAAAAGTCGTATAAGGCCTGGGGTGCCTACGGCCGCAGCAAGCTGGCCAACCTGCTGTTCGCCTACGAGCTCCAGCGTCGTCTTGAAATCGCCAAGTCCGCGACGATGGTCGTCGCCGCCCACCCCGGCGGGGCAAAAACGAGCTTGGGAACGCCATCCCACGGGTTTGCTGGCAAGATCGCCACCATCCTGCGCCCGGCGATCATGCTCGCCATGCAGCCCGCCAAGATGGGCGCGTTACCGACCCTGCGAGCTGCGGTCGACCCGACGGCGCAGAGTGGCGACTACTTCGGCCCCGACAAGTTCGGTGAATCTCGCGGCCACCCAGTCAAGGTCACATCCAACGCCCGCTCGCGAGACACAGATGACGCCGAACAGCTCTGGGCCGCGTCGGAACGGCTGACGGGCGTCACGTTCACCCTGGGCGACTCGACGGCGTCGGGCTGACCAGCGGAAGGTTGGGGTGCACCGAACTACGGTGAGCCGATGGCTGCATCTGGATCGTCACCGTTCACCCTGGCTCTCGTTGGCGGGGGGAACATGGGAGAGGCGTTGCTGGCGGGACTGATCAAGGCGGGCTGGGCGGCTCCCGAGGAGTTGGCGGTGGTCGAGATCATCACCCCGCGCCGAGCGGTGCTCGCCGAGCGGTATCCAGGCGTGACGATCACCGACGTGATCCCTCCGTGCCGGGCCGCGCTGATCGCCGTGAAGCCGCACGATGTTCCCGCCGCCTGCGCGCTTGCCGCCGCCGCCGGGGCTGAGCGACTGCTGTCGATCGCCGCCGGGGTCACCATTCCGGCGTTGGAAGCGGCCGCCGGCCCGCAAGTGCGGGTCGTGCGCTCGATGCCGAATACTCCCGCCTTGGTCGGAGCGGGGGCCTCGGCGATCTCGCCGGGCACCACGGCCGACGACGACGATCTGCAGTGGGCTCGGGAGATTCTCAGCGCCGTTGGCACGGTCGATGTCGTCCCCGAGCGGCTCCTTGACGCGGTGACGGGCCTCGCCGGCTCAGGGCCGGCCTACGTGATGCTGGTCGCCGAGGCGCTCATCGAAGGCGGCGTGCTCGTCGGCCTGCCGCGAGCCACCGCCCGTCAGATGGTCACCCAATTGCTCGTTGGCTCGGCCAAATTGCTGGCTGAAAGTGGTGAACTTCCCGAGGTCCTACGGGCGAATGTCACTTCGCCCGGGGGAACCACCGCAGCGGGCTTGCAGGCGTTGGAGGACCGCAGTGTGCGCGCCGCTTTTCTCGCAGCCGTCTCCGCGGCAACGGAGCGTGGTAGTGCGATCGGCGCAGAGCGCGAAAAGGGCTGAGCCTGAATGTCATTTCAGTGATTTATCGGACGTGACCCTTTTCTCACCCATGTGATTTGCGTTACCTTGATCGCCAGGTCGCAAGACCCACCGGTTGTGAACCAACCGGGGACGCGCCCGCAAGGGCAGCGCCGACGAGGTCGGTACCATCGGGGGGTTGGTACCGGCCTTGTGCGCGTCTGGGGCTGGTCGGGCCGGGCTGGGGCGGTCAGTGAGGCGACCCGTTACGCTGCGCCGAGTGGGCCGCCGATTCGACACGATCACCTTCATGACCGACTACGGCACGGCCGACGAGTTCGTTGGTGTCGTCAAGGCAGTGGTGCGTGAGCTCGCGCCACACGTGGGCTTCATCGACCTGACTCACCACGTGCCGGCGTTCGACATTCGTGCCGGAGCGCTCACCCTCGCCCGGAGCGTGCAATACCTCCCCTCGGGTGTTGTGATGGCAATCGTCGACCCGGGCGTCGGTACTGCCCGGCGGGCCATCGCCATCGAGGTCGCCGGCGGTGAAGGCATCCTCATCGGACCCGACAACGGCTTGCTCGCCCCGGCGGTGGCGATGACTGGTGGGGCCGAGCGCGCCGTCGTGCTCGACAATCCCGAGTTCCATCTGGAAGCGGCGGGGGCAACATTCGCCGGTCGAGACATCTTCGCCCCGGTTGCCGCCCACCTGTGCAACGGGGCCGACCTGACCTCGGTGGGCACCGCGATCGACGCCGGTCTGCTGCTGCCGTCGGTCGTGCCGTTGCCCCGCACCGAGCAGGGCGTGCTGGTCTGTGAAGTCATGTGGATCGACCACTACGGCAACGCCCAACTCAACGTCGGCCCGCCGGATCTTGACGAAGAATGGGGACCGGGTTGGGGCGACCGGGTGCGCGTACAGGTCGGCGATCACATCCGTTCGATGCCGGTGGTCGCAGCGTTCGCCGACTTGCCGCCATCGGCTCCCGGCCTCGTCATCGACTCGTATGGCATGTTCGCGATCGCCATCGATCGGTTCTCTGCGGCGGCCGAGATGAAGCTCGGCGTGACCGATCAGGTGATCCTCCAACCGACCGCCGAGATTGATGCGCCCAGCACGCCCGTGCAGCTGCGCATCCAGCGCTAACCTCGCACCCGTGCGCCCGGCGACAACTTTGACGATTGCTCTGCTGATGCTGGTCATCCTTGGCGCGGCAATGGCCCAACTCCTGGTCATTCGGTAGCGACGCAAGGAACGTGCTCGTGAATCTCGCCCATCTCATCGATGATCATCCGGCCGATCGTGTGGCGTTGATCAGCCGCGGCGTCCCGACGACCTTTGGCGAGTTGCGAGCCCAGGTCGGGGCAATGCGCCGGGCCCTGACTGCACTGGGGACTGTGCGAGGCGACCGCGTTGCCATCGCCTGTGGCAACGGGGTGCACTTCGTGGTCACCTACCTCGCCGCCCTGGGGGCTGGAGCGGTCGTCGTGCCGCTGAATCCCACCAGCCCCGCGCCGGAGTTGGAGCGCGAGTTGGTCGTCGTGACCCCGAAGGTCATCGTCCTCGAACCGGTGGCGGCGGTCGCCTGGCAAGCGATCGATGCGGTGATCGCCGCCACGGTCCCCCACATCATCGTCACCGAGGGCCAAGCCATCGAAGGTGCCGTCGCATTCGACACGCTGCTGGGAGGCGACGGCGAGTGGCCGTCGATTGTTGACATGAGCGCCGACGACCTGGCCGTGTTGATCTTCACCAGTGGCACCGCGGGAGCGCCTCGCGCGGCGATGCTCAGCCACGGCAACTTGCTCGCCAACCTGGCCCAGGCGCAGACCGCGCCCGAGAAGATCCTGCCGACCGACGTGATCTACTGCGTCCTGCCGTTGCACCACATTTTCGGGCTCAACGTGGTGCTCGGGCTCAGCCTGCAGTTGGGGGCGACGGTGGTGCTCGCCCAGCGATTCGACCCGGCGACCGCCCTCGACACCATCGCCGAGCGGGGCGTGACCGTCGTGCCCGGTGCGCCACCGATGTGGGTGTCGTGGTCGATGTTTGCCGACGCCCCGGCCGGCTCCCTCTCGACGGTGCGACTGGCATTCAGCGGTGCCGCCAAGCTCCCGGAGCTGGCCGCGTCGAGGGTGCACGATCTGTTCGGGGTGACGGTGAGCGAGGGCTATGGCCTGACCGAAGCGGCGCCGTCGGTCACGTCGGCATCGGGCATTCCCCATCGTCCGGGGTCGATAGGCAAAGTGCTCGACGGCATCGAGATCCGCTTGGTCGATGAGCAGGGTACCGACGTGCTGCGGGGTGATTCGGGTGAAATCTGGTTGCGTGGTCCGAACATCTTCCAGGGCTACCTCGGCGATCCCGAGGCCACGGCTCGGGCGTTGACCGCCGATGGCTGGCTGCGTACCGGCGACATCGCCGTCTCGGATGACGATGGCTACTTGTACCTGGTCGACCGGGCCAAAGACCTGATCATCGTGTCGGGCTTCAACGTGTACCCCGCCGAGGTCGAAGAGGTCCTCGCCGAACATGCCGGGGTGGCCGAGGTCGCCGTGGTTGGAGTGCCCCACCCGCACAGCGGTGAGGCGGTCAAGGCCTACGTCGTGGCCGAGGCGGGCGTTCACCTCGACGAGGAGCAGCTCATCGCCCACTGCGCCGACAATCTGGCCCGCTACAAGTGCCCGAACAAGATCCTGTTCGTCGACGAGCTACCTCGTGGTCTCGGCGGGAAGCTCCTGCGCCGGGAACTGACCTGATCGCCGGTCGGCGAGAACCAGTTCGAGGTAGGGCCGGCGGGTG
>JANNNL010000075.1:0-3197 GCA_031398525.1 Actinomycetes bacterium
GTGCTTCTCGGCCGACGCTCGCTCCAGCATCAACGGGGTCAGCCAGTCGTACTTGATTGCCGACGCGGCCATCGCCAACACGATGTCAAGCGGGTCGCCGGCCCAGCCGCCCTCGGCGAGACCTTCGAGGTAGCCCGCCAGCACTGCACCGCGGAGTTCGGGCAACTGCGCAGGGTCGATGAAATGGTCGAACGCCGCGTCCGGCACGAGGTTGCCGATGTCTTCTCCGGCGGCCCCGACCCCGACGAGCGCCCAGTCGAGCAACACGAACCCTCCTGCCGTCTTGATCAGATTCTTCGTCCAGAAGTCCAGGTGGCACAACGTTTGCGGGAGTGACTCGAGCAGCGAGTACAGCTCATCTCGGCAGCGATGCAGCTCAACGACGGCTGCTCGAAGGCCAGCAGGGAAACAGTCGTGGACCAACGGCTGCTGCCAGGCACGGTCGTCGTCGAGAAGTTCCCAGGCGACCGGCTTCTCGGTGCTGTATTCCCGCAAGAATCGCCGACTCAAGCAGTCGACCGGCGGCAACGAGTCAACCGCGAGGTATCGCGCCTGGCCGTTCCCCAGGGAGCGGGCGACGTCGGCGTAATCGGCGATGCCCCACTCCTCGCCCGGGATGCCTGCGACGAACGCCAACGCGATCAGCGCATCGGTGTCGGTGACGTCGACCCCGATGCACTTCGGCGGGAGGAGTCCGGCATTGGCAAAACAGCCGGCAACCCCCGACTGATAGGCAAGCGCCTCTCGTGCCCAGTAGTTCCATCGGGTCGGCTCTTCAGACTTTGCGGTCCAGTGGCGCTCGTAGGCCGAGTCGCCCGTGCGCCGAGATCGAGCGAGTCGCTTGACGATCAATCGGCGAACCCCATCGGCGTCAGCCTCCTGCTCGCGCTGGAGGGGATGGCACGTCACCCATCCGGCCCACAAATCGGTGGCTGACTCCCGACATCTGGGACGGTCGTGGCCAGCCCGAGACGAGCGAGGGCGGCGGAGAGATCAGACGACATCTCACGACCGTAGGAGATCACGGTACCCACAGCTTGCTGAGCCCGTTCGAGTGTGGCCTACTTGTCGGGTGAGGTTCTCGTGAGCAAGCGGTATGACGTGGTGGTGGTCGGCAGTGGTCCGAACGGCCTGGCCGCAGCCGTGCGCGTCGCCCACGCCGGTCGTTCGGTCCTGGTGCTCGAAGCGGCCCCGACGATCGGCGGTGGCACCCGATCGGCCGAGTTGACCCGGCCCGGCTTCGTCCACGACGTCTGCGCCGCGGTTCACGCGATGGGCGTGTCGTCGCCGGCGTTGGCCGATGAGGTGCTCGGTGAGCAGGCGATTCGTTGGATCTATCCCGAGATCCCGTTGGCCCATCCGCTTGATGGTGGTCGAGTCGGCGTGTTGTGGCGCACCGTCGACCAGACCGCCGACGCGTTGGGAGCCGATGCCCGCCGGTGGCGGCGGCTGATGCGTCCGCTTGTTGATTCGTGGCCGAAACTGTTTCCTCAGTTGATGGGTCCGGTGCTGTCGGTGCCCGAGCATCCGCTGGTCATGGGCCGATTCGGCGTTAACGCGCTCCAACCAGCGACGTGGTTAGCCCGCCGATTCGTCACTGACGAGGCAGCCGCGCTGTTCGGAGGTTGCGCTGCCCACGCGATGTTGCCGCTGGACCGGCCGCTCACGTCGGCGTTCGGTCTGATGCTCGCCGCGGGAGCGCACGCCGATGGTTGGCCGGTTGCCGCGGGTGGCTCGCAGACCGTCGCCGACGCGCTCGTTGCCCGACTGATCGAACTCGGCGGCGAGGTGCAAACGGAGGTCACGGTGCGGTCGATGGCCGATCTGCCGTCCCACCGGGTGGCGATGTTCGACACCAACCCGGCGCAGCTCGCAGCGATCGCCGGTGACGCCCTGCCCGGGCGATATCGGGCTCGCCTGCTCCGGTTCCGCCATGGGCCGGGTGCGTTCAAGATCGACTATGCGCTCGATGGCCCGGTGCCGTGGACGAACGAGGCGTGCCGCCGAGCCGGCACCGTTCACGTTGTCGGCTCGTTCGCTGAACTGGCCGCCGCCGAGGCCGAGGTTGCCTTCGGCCGGATGCCGGCGCGGCCGCTGGTGTTGGTTGCCCAACAATCGGTGTGCGACCCCAGCCGGGCGCCCGCGGGCAAGCACACGCTGTGGACCTATGCCCATGTCCCTGCGGGCTATGCCGGGGATGCCACCCAGGCGATCGAAGCTCAGATCGACCGGTTCGCTCCCGGCTGGCGCGATGTGATCCTCGCTCGGCACGTCGCCGGCCCGGCCGATCTTGCTCGCCACAATCTCAACTACGTCGGGGGTGATATCGCCGGTGGAGCCCACGCGGCGATGCAACTGATCTTCCGTCCCACGATGGCGCTGCGGTCGTATTCGACGCCGAACCCGGCGCTGTGGTTGTGCTCGGCGTCGACTCCACCGGGCGCCGGCGTCCACGGTATGTGCGGTTGGAACGCCGCCGGTCGGGTCCTGCGAACCGCGCCCGAATGATTGCGTTCAACCGTCGCGTACCCTGGCCAACGTGAAGGACAAGCACGTCGAGATCCGGGTTGCGCAGTGTCGGGCGTTGGCGACCGCGGAGTTGATCGAACGACGCGACGAAGTCGATACTGCGCTGCTCGCTGCGATTCGTACGGCCCGACGGGGTGATCGCTCATGGTTCGAGATCGGAGCGATGCTCGGCGTGTCCAAGCAAGCAGCGCAACGTAAATACGCCGCCAAGATCTCCGCGTAGGCCTCAGCTCGGCGAAGATCGCTCAGCGACCACTTCGCAGCCGCCGATCTGGGTGTCGTCGGCCTCGATGAAAGGCCCCTCCCTGGTGCACCACTTTGCTCACCGCCGCTGTCCCGATAGGCGCGAAGTAACCGGCGTTGCCGTAGCGCTCAACATCGACGAGATGTCACCCACAACGCGCATTCTCGCTGTGGTCGGCAGGACTTGACGGGCGAGGAGTATCAGCTACTCCTTGGCACCGGCCCATCAGCCGATGGCGGTACCCGCGAGTTTGCCGATGCCGTAGGTAACGCCAGCAGCCGCGAGAACGATCAGGAACTGGCGCAGGGCACCTTTCCACTGCGGCATGCCGGCCGATCGGCTCACGTACGCACCGACGAAGAGCGCGCCAACCGCCGTGAGCGCAAGCGACCACATGGCTCCGGCCACACCTTGGGTGAAGAAC
>JANNNL010000106.1:0-4160 GCA_031398525.1 Actinomycetes bacterium
CCCGCGAGCAACGAGCCCAACATCACAGTGTGGGCGCCGGCTGCCATCGCCTTGACCACATCGCCCGAGTAGGTGACGCCCCCATCGGCAATGACGGGCACGCCTCGTCGGGCAGCCTGGCGACTGGTGAAATGGATCGCCGAGAGCTGCGGCATTCCCGCTCCCGACACCACCCTTGTGGTGCAGATCGACCCGGCTCCGACGCCGACCTTGACCGCGTCGGCCCCGGCGTTGACCAAGGCGTCAACGCCCTCGGCAGTCACGACGTTGCCGGCGACGATGATCATGGTCGGCCACCCGGCGCGGATTCGTTCGATCGTGCGGATGACTCCGGCGGAGTGCCCGTGGGCGGTGTCGATGACAATGGCGTCGACATCGACCGCAACGAGCGCGGCAACTCGCTCCTCGAGATCGATGCCGACGCCGACTGCCGCAGCGACCCGTAGACGGCCCGCCGAGTCGTGGGTTGCGTGCGGAAACTCCTGGCGCTTGAGAATGTCTTTCACGGTGATCAGACCACAGAGGCGGCCCGATGCATCGACGAGGGGGAGCTTCTCGATGCGGTGCTTTTGGAGGATGGCGCGGGCGTCATGCAACGAGGTGCCGACGGCGGCCGTGACGAGACCTTCGGCGGTCATGAACTCGGTCACGGGTCGGATGAGGTCGGCGGCGGAGCAGAATCGCACGTCACGGTTGGTGAGGATGCCGACCAGGCGTCGATCGGCGTCGGTGATCGGCACGCCGGAGAACTTGTAGCGGGCCATCAGGTCCTCGGCCTCGGCGAGGGTGGCGGTCGGTGGAAGCGTCACGGGATCGGTGATCATGCCCGACTGCGAGCGCTTGACTCGTTGGACCTCCTCGGCCTGGTCGGCGATCGGCAGGTTGCGATGAATCACCCCGATCCCGCCACAGCGGGCCATGGCGATGGCCATACGGGCCTCGGTGACCTTGTCCATCGCCGCGGAGATCACGGGGCTGGCCAATTCGATGTCGCCGGCGAACGTGGCGGTGATGTTGACGGCATCGGGAAGGATCTCGCTGAAGCCGGGTATGACGACGACGTCGTCGAATGTCAATGCCTCGAAGCGGTCGAACAGGGTGTCTCGCTCGTTCGTCGGCGCGAGAGCGGCATCTACGTCGGGGGTTGAGAGCGTGGTCATGGGAGTCCTCCTGTGGCGAGTACGGATTGGAGTGCGGCGATGAGTAGTTCGTGTTCGGTGGCGTGCATCCGGGACTGCAGCGATGCGAGCGACTCGCCGACGTCGATATTGACGCGGCGAGTGGCGATGACCGGGCCGTTGTCAATCCCCGCGTCAGGGACGAAATGGACCATCACCCCGGTGTAATCACGTGAGCCGGCCGTCGCCTCGGCGTGGGCACGTTCGATGGAGTTGAGCCCGGGGAGATCGCCAGGCAGGGCCGGGTGCAGGTTGATCACTCGGCCGGGAAATCGACCGAGAAACGACATTGTCAGCAGCCGTCGCCACCCAGCGAGCACGACAAAGTTGGGGTTCGATTGGGCGACCACCTCGGCGAGCGCCGCGTCGTATTCGTAACGGTCGTCGTCTGGCCGGGCCGGGATGACGTGGAGATCGATACCGTGTCGGGCCGCTCGATCCAGAGCGCCAATGGCCCTCCGATCGGTGACGACGAGATGGACCGTTGCGTCAAGCCGACCGTCCGCGCGAGCGTCGATGATCGCCTGCAGGTTCGAGCCTCCGCCGGAGGCCAGGACCACCAGGCGCGCCGTCATCGCAGACGAACCCGTCGTTCCCCGGCGACGATCTCACCGATGATCCACGTCGGTTCACCGAAGGTGGCCTGGATGTCGACCGCATCGGCCGCCGCTACGACGGCGACCATGCCAATGCCCATGTTGAGCGTGCGATACAGGTCATCACGATCGATGCCGATCGCAACCTCGCGTACCAACTGGAACAACGGCGGGATCGGCCATGACGCAAGATCGATCACGGCCTCGCAACCCTCGGGGAGGATCCGGGGCACGTTGTCGATCAGTCCTCCACCGGTGATGTGGGCCAGAGCCTTGAGCCGTGGGTCGCCGATCAGCGGCTTGATCACCGGCAGATACGACCGGTGTGGTTCGAGCAGGGCGTCACCGAGTGGGACGGTCAGCGGGCTCGGTTGCGATTCGAGGGGGATCCATTCGAAAAGCCGTCTGAGTAGGGAGTATCCGTTGGTGTGGGGTCCATTGGAGGCGATGCCGATGAGCACATCGCCGACCGCGACCGTTGGACGAGGCAGCATGTCGGCGTGCTCGACGACTCCTACCAGGGTCCCGGCGATGTCGAACGAGCCAGGCGTGTACACGCCCGGCATCTCGGCCGTCTCGCCACCGAGCAGCACACATCCGGCCACCTCGCAGGCCTGGGCCATAACGGTGACCACCCCTGCGACGCGATCGGCGTCGAGGGTGCTTGCCGCGATGTAATCGAGGAAGAACAGCGGGACTGCGCCCTGGACGAGCACGTCATCGATGCAGTGATTGACGATGTCGGCCCCAACCGCGTGGGGTCGACCGGCGCGTGCCGCCAACTCCACTTTGGTCCCGACGCCATCGGCCGAAGCGACGAGCACCGGGCGATCAAAAGCCTTCAGCCGGCTGACATCGAGCGCTCCGCCAAAGGCCCCGATACCCGAGAGCACTTCGGGGTTGTGGGTGCGTTCGACTGCGCCCCTCAACTCGTTGACGGCGCGGGTGCCTTCCTCGATCGACACTCCTGCCGCGGCATACGAGCGCAAGATTGCCCCCGGCGCCCGCCATGCGATGTCTCGGCGCACCTGCATTCCGTCGAACTTGACGTCGTCGAGGCGTCGGTAGGCGGCCGCCCGAGCGGCTCCGAGATCGATGCCGACTCCCGTGGCGCTGAGCACCCTTCCGCCGGAAACGACCAGCTCATCGCCGTGCTTCGTTGCTGCGGCCAGGAAGGCCATGCCATCGGGGATGTCATGGCCGAGCTCGATGACGGCTCCGGTCACGGCCGCCGCCGGGTATCCGGGGGCGGCCGCGACGACCGTGCATGCCGACCGATCCGACCAGCGCACCTCGGTCGATTCGAGCCGTCCTTCGACACAGGCGAGCGCGACTGCGGCGAGGTCGCTGTCGAGTAGCGGCAGGATCGCCTGGGTCTCGGGATCACCGAATCGGCAGTTGAACTCGATCAGTCGGGGCCCATCGGCACACAACATCAAGCCGGCGTACAACACACCGACGTACGGCGTTCCCGCTTCGGTCATCGCGGTGATGACCGGATCGATGAACGTCGCTCGGAGGGTCTCAGCGTCGAAGCCGGGGGGGAGTGGCGCGGGGGCGAACGCACCCATGCCGCCCGTATTGGGGCCGACGTCGCCTTCACCGATTCGCTTGTGGTCTTGGGCGATGGGCATGGCGACGGCGACGCGGCCGTCGCAGAAGGCGAGGAGCGAGTACTCCGGCCCGCTCAGCCGTTCCTCGACGACGATCGGGCCGCGGGCGGCGAGTTCGATGATTGCTTCGTGGGTTGCTGCGTCGCTGTCGGGAACGATGACACCCTTGCCAGCGGCCAGACCATCGAGTTTGACGACCACCGGGTGGCCAGACGCCCGCCACCAGCGCCGCGCGCCGTCAGCGTCGGTCAGCCCCGACGTGCGGGGCGAGGGAATCCCGAGCCGGTCGGCGAGCTCGCGAGCGAAGGCCTTGGAGCCCTCCAGCCGCGCGGCAGCCTGCGAGGGACCGAAACAGGCGATGCCGCGGGCTGCCAGATCGTCGGCGAAACCGTTGGTCAGCGGCTCTTCCGGACCGACGATGACCAGGTCGGCCTCGTCGACCGCCTCGATGAGCTGATGCCCGTCACCGGCCACCTTCCAGCGGATCGCCGACTCGCGACCACCGGAGCCGACGACATGAACCTTCATGCCAGTACTCCTTCGAAGTCGAGCTTGGCTGGAGCGGTGCGGATTTCAAGTGGGTAGGACCCGGTGAAGCACGCATTGCAATAGCCGGAGCTCGCCCCATCGGCCCGGCCGAGAGCGCGCATCATCCCGGCCAACGAGAGGAATCCGATCGAGTCGCAGCCGACCTGCTCGCGCATCTCCTCGATGGTCAGCCGGGAGGCGATCAGGTCGCCGTCGTGACCCATGTCGACGCCGAAGTGACAGGC
>JANNNL010000111.1:0-2977 GCA_031398525.1 Actinomycetes bacterium
CATTCTCGACGATGTTGAATCTCAATGTCAGCCCGGTGATCTTTGTGATGAACAACGGGATCTACGGCGTCGAGCAGTGGCTGGTCGATGCATCGGTGTATGTGCCACCGGGCGACCCCGGTCGCGTCACACCGATCAACAAACTCGCTCGTTGGGAGTTCTCCCAAGCACCCGGGCTGTTCGGGGGCGGGGTCGGCTACCGGGTCGAGACGCTGGCCCAACTCGACGGAGCGCTCGCCGCCATCGCCCAGGCACCCAACCAACTGACGATTGTCGATGTTCGTTTGCCCGAGCTCAGCGTGCCAGCGTGCACTCAGTGGAAGATCAAGGCGACACCCGCTCCAGCCCTGGTTGGAGCGGCGTGATGACCGTTCATACTCGGGGGCTGCGCCCCCGAACCCCATCGTTGCCAGACTCGCTGGCGCTCGCGCTGTCAACCGGTCACGAGCAAAGCTCGTGACCGCGACGGGCCAACTCCCCGAGCACGCCGATGTGGTCATCGTCGGCGCCGGCATCTCAGGCCTCTATTGCGCCTACCGACTCCTGAGCGCCGACTCCTCGACCAAGGTGGTTGTCGTCGACCGACTGAATCGCGTCGGCGGCCGACTCGACACCGACATCGTCACCATCAACGACGCCGATGGCAACCCGGTGCAGGTCAAAGACGAGGAGGGCGGCATGCGATTCAACCAATCGGCTATCGAGCTTCTCGCCCTCCTCGACGAACTGGGTATGGCCGATCAGCGAGTGCAGTTCCCGATGGGCAACGGCAACAACCTCTACCACCTGCGCGGCCGCACGTTCACCGTCGCTCAGGCCGCCGCCGACAACAACGCCCTGTGGAGCCAGATCTACAACCTGCGGCCCGAGGAGCAGCATAGGAGTCCTGACGACATCCGCACCGCCGTCTACGACTTCCTGGTCACGTCGAACGGAGCCGAGGTACCCGCTGATCCGTCTCCCGAGTTCTGGCAGCGGTTCCGCCTCGACTTCACCTTCCAGGGCACCCCGCTGAAGGACTGGGGCCTGTGGGCGCTGTGCCGGGCATACGGCCTGTCGGAGGAATGCATCGCCATGTGCGCCGACACCGCCGGTTTCGCCGCGCCGTTCTATTCGCTGGTCAACGCAGGCGAGGCGTATCAGATCCTCGAGGACTTCCCCGCGAACCCGCAGTTCTTCACGCTGCGAGACGGCTTCGGCTCGCTGCCGAGTACGGTCGCCGGGCAGATCGAGGCGATGGGCGGCACCATCCAACTGTCGGTGTGTGTCGACTCGATCGAACGCATCGACGACGGACTGACCGTCACTCTCACGGACGACTCCGACGGCGCGTCGATCACGTGCGATCAGTTGATCCTGGCGCTCCCGGCGACGGCCCTGCAACAGCTCCAGGCAACGTCGCCGGCCTTGAACGAAGCCGGCAACCCGCACGCCGACGCGCTCGCCGCCGATCTGCAGACCGTGGTGCCGATGCGGCTGTGCAAGGTGAACCTCTACTACTCCGACGCCTGGTGGCGCGATGGCATCGACCCGTCATCACCGCATGTCGCCAACGGTCCGTCGTTCACCGACTTGCCGATGGGTGCAGTCTACGCGTTCAACCCTCTGGTCGCCGGCGATGTCGACGGACCCGCGCCGCTGACGATCTACTGCGACTTCACCAAGACGAACTTCTGGGAGACCCTGCAGTCGATGGAGCCAAAGTTCGACTCCCCGTTGCAACGGCAGCACGAACAGGACCCCGAGGTCATGTTTCCGGCATCACAGGCGATCGTCGATGAGGCGACGCGGCAGCTCACAGAGATGTTCGGGGTTGCTATTCCACAACCGGTCTTGACCAGTTTCCGGTTGTGGAGCGGGGAGCACCAGTTCGGCTACGCCTATCACCAATGGGCCCGCCATGCCGACGACCGGGGGGTGATCGCCCGAATGATCAGCCCGGTTGACAACGTCTACGTGTGCAACGAGGCGTTCTCCGACGACCAGGGTTGGGTCAATGGGTCGCTGCGGTCGTGCAACCTCGTCCTCGGCAACCACTTCGGCATCGCTCCCCTGCCCACGGCTCCTCCCGTCGGGGCGTCTCGATGAGCGCCCCGGCATCGCCAGAAAAGGTCGTGTACTCATCGGGGGCGGGGTACCCGTTCTCGAACGCGATCCGCGCCGGCGAATTTGTCTACGTCTCGGGGCAGATCGCCTTCCTGCCCGACGGAACGATCTCGACCGACTCGATCGAAACCCAGACCGCGATCGTCCTCTCAACGATCGCGGCGATCCTCCAAACCGCGGGGTGCACGATGGCCGACGTCATCCGCTGCGGCTGCACGCTGCAGGACGCCCGGGACTTCGATGCGTTCAACAAGACGTATTCGACGTTCTTCCCGACCGACCCACCGACGCGAACCACCTTGGTCGTGCAGCATGTCCTCGACGCCCGCGTCGAGATCGACTGCGTGGCCTACGTCGGTTCCGTGTAGGGGGTCGAGCGCCGCCGAGTGAACTCGATTCGCACCTCGTCCGGGTTCGGCCTCGGCCGGGGTGGGGATTCGGTCGCTCGTCGGAGAAAGACGCGACGGGCTTCGACCGCTCGGACCGCCAATTCGGTGGCACTTCGGGCTGCTCCAGCCGGGTGAGCGTCGGGGTTCTCGGCCAGAAAGGCTGCGGCCGAATGCACGGCGCGGCGTTGAGCCCTCGACGCCGAAGTCGTCTCCGCGAACCGCCACCGGGAGGCCCGGTTGGCGATCAGAACCTTGTCGGCATCGTCGACAGCATCGAGTTCGATACCCGACGCCGGGAAGACCCGGCAGTCGTAGGTGCGGCAGGTGCGCGGCCGATGGTCGTAGATCGAGCATTGGTTGTCGACCAGCATCGGGCAGTGACCGCGTTGGTCGTAGCCCATCAGCACGTGCCCGGCGGGCATCCGCGGCGCGGCGAACAGCAACGACTTGGGAATGTGGGCCAGTGCGTCGGTCTCGTCGGG
>JANNNL010000184.1:0-1119 GCA_031398525.1 Actinomycetes bacterium
GAAGGTGCCGGCCAGCCGCTGGGGGCACGTGTCCAGCCATGGTGTGGCGATCGCCAATGCGATCTTTGCGTGGTCGGCGCGATGCGGGCTCGACATGACCACGCAGTACTCCAACATGGCCACCGGTTTCCCCGACGTCGAGATCGTCCCCGACCTCACGACGCTGCGGGCCATCCCGTGGCGGCCCGGCTACGCGATGGTGCTGTGCGATACCAAAGAGGCCGACGGATCGACCTGTGTGATGGCGCCACGTGACGTCCTCAAGGCAGTGATCGCCAAGGCGAATGCGATGGGGTATCGGCCCATGATCGGTTTCGAGGTCGAGTTCTACCTGATCGACCCGGCGACCGGGTTGCCCCGTGACGCCGATATCCAGTGCTACAGCCCGCTGCGGTCGAACGTTGACGAAGCGGTCATTGCCCCAATCCGCAATGGCCTCATCGACATGGGCATGGTGATCGAGGCATCAAATACCGAGTACGGTCCGGGTCAATTCGAGATCAACGTCAAGTACGACGACGCCCTGACCACGGCCGACAACGCCGCGCTGTTCCGCCACTGCGTCAAAGACATCGCCGCCCAACACGGCTGGTTGGCCAGCTTCGTGGCCAAGCCGATGGCCGGAGAATCGGGCTGCGGCATGCACATCCACCAATCGCTGGTTGGTGCCGACGGCAGCTACCCGATGGCCGACGCCGGCAAGCTGTCGGATCTGGGCCGCTGGTACCTCGGTGGGCTGCAAAAGAACATGCGCTCGAACGCGCTGTTCGGCTCGCCGACGCCGAACGCGATGCGCCGCCGGGTGCCGAACTCGTTCTGCCCGACCACCGACGCATGGGGCTACGACAACCGCACCGTCGGCCTTCGAGTGATCACGGGGCCCGACCCGGTGGTGCGCATCGAACAGCGCGATGGTGCGTCCGACTGCAACCCCTACCTGGTGATCGCCGCCCAACTTGCCGCTGGTCTGCAAGGCATCGAGCAGCAGATCGAGCCCCACACCTTCTCGGATGGCAACGAGTACGAGAACCAACTTGGCCAACCCTTGCCCCTGAGCATTCCCGAGGCGATCGAGTTGCTCAACGCATCGTCGCTCACCGGTGAGACGTTCCATCCGCT
>JANNNL010000242.1:0-8248 GCA_031398525.1 Actinomycetes bacterium
CGGGCCGACCTGCTCGATGATCGTGGCGATGTCGGGGGCGATACCGCGGGTGTGGCTATCGATGGCTGCGCGCATCGCCGCAAGGTGGGCGGGCGAGGTGCCGCAGCAGCCCCCGATGATCCGGGCCCCGGAATCAACCGCGAGCCGGGCGTAGTTGGCCATCAGCTCCGGGGTGCCGGAGTAGAAGATTTCGCTGCCGTGGAACTGTGGGATACCGCAGTTGCCCTTGCAAACGATGGTGTGGTCGGGGTTCTGGGCGGTCATCGCCCCGATCGATACGAGGATGTCGGGTGCCCCGACGCCGCAGTTGGCCCCGTAGCCGTGCGGGGCCGGCGACAGCCCGACGAACACCTCGGCCAAGGCGTGCGGCATTAGGCCCATCATCGTGCGTCCGGCGGTGTCGAACGAGCAGGTCGCCACGTAGGGCATGCCGGTTTCGATGGCGGCCTGTGACGCGGCGCGTACTTCTTCGATCGATGACATCGTCTCGATCCAGATGACGTCGGCGCCGCCATCACGCAGGCCTTCCATCTGCTCGCGGAACGAGGCAACGGCGAGATCGTGGGTCAGTGCGCCGAGCGGCTCGAACAGCTCGCCGGTCGGACCGACCGAGCCGGCCACGAGCACCGGTCGGGACGCGGCGGCGGCGACTTCGCCAGCGAGCTCGGCGGCCCGGCTGGCCAGTTCGTGGACTTGGCCATCGAGCTTGTGCAGCTTGAGTCGTTGACGGGTACCGCCGAACGAGTTGGTCAGGATGATGTCGGCTCCCGCATCAGTGAACCGCTGGTGGAGCTCACGTACCAGGTCGGGAGCGGTGAGATTCCAGTTCTCGGGCGGGTCGCCGGGACCGAGACCCGCGGCGAAGTAGTTCGTCCCCGTCGCACCATCGGCCAACAGCACGTTCCCGGTTGCCAGCAGGTTCTCGAATGAAATTCGCATGTCGCTCCACGGTCGTCGCCGAAAGATCAAGCGGATGGTTCCGCTGCGGCGAACATTCTATGGGTTGACCGTTTGGCAACCGGTCACGGGCGACGATCGGCCAACGAAGGAGGAATGCCATCAGTCACACGAAGCCCGTGACGCCCGCCGTCTGCCCCGCGGTACCCGGCGAGACTCGACGGCACCCACCCATCCAACAGCTCCGGAGCGGGCTCGAATACTTGAACGCGCAGCGGATTGCAGTTCGGCTCGGCGTCGGAACCCGGGCCCCAGATCGGCACCGCCAGGTCTCCCCCGGGACACAACGAGACTGCCATCAATACGTCGGTCTCGGCGAGGAGTTCAACGTGATCACCGGGCCGAGCCGGGCAGGTCTTCATGAAGTACCGCTTGTCATCGGGCATCAAGCCGGTCACCTGGAACAGGTTGATCACGTCGTGGACGTCGAACTCGGTCAAACCCCAAGGGAGCACGGCGCGGGTCAGGTTGGAGTGACAGTGATAGTCATACGCCGCGCCCGACAGCACCTGGTTCACGTACGGATCACAACGGGTTCCGAGCAGGTCGTGGCAGCCTGCGTCATCGGAGTCGCGGCCGTAGCGAATCGTGTCGACGATGAACGTCACCAACGGCCGCAGGAAGGGCAGGTTCGACCACAACCTGGCGCCGACGGACACATGGGTGCCATAGAACTGGCGGGTTCGAGCTGCCCAGAAGCGTTCGCGCGGGTCGGTACGCGACCAGATGTTCAAGTCCACGACCTGAGGTCCGTCGACGGTCGTGAACCGCACAACCGATCCCGCGGCAACCTCGAAGGCATGGCCCGAGCGGACGGGCACAACGTGATCGTGGGCGACGCGGTGACGGTCCTCCCGGTTGGCAAGACGTTCGATCAAGGCAAAATCTGGCGACAGCGGGCTGTCTCCATCGGCGACGTAGGCGGCGTGCGGCATGGTCGTCAGCCTCGCGCGCCCGGCGCAGTGAACCGGTACGGTCGAGGGAATGGGCGCGGCATTCTGGGTGACTGCAATTGGCCTGTTGGTGGCGTGCACGATGCAATCGGCGACCGGCTTCGGGTTCTCCCTGATCGCCGGGCCGGTCTTGTTTGCCGTGATCGAGGCGTCGGCGGCCGTGACCTTGCTGATGATCATCGGACAGGTGGTCAATCTGTTGGTCCTCTTCGCCGAACAGCGAAGGCCGCACGTCGATTGGGCCGTGCTTCGCCCCGCGCTACTCGCCGCGCTTCCTGGTCTTCCAATTGGTGCGTTGATCGTGCGGGTCGTGCCGCTCGACGCCTTGCGACTGGCGGTCGGAGCGATCGTGTGCGGGTTGGTGATCTCGCGTCTGGTTCGCCGGCGACACCCGTCGGCGCCTCGACCGATCGGCCCACGCGGGGCGGTGGTCGCCGGCCTGATCGTCGGGGTATTGACGACATCGACAACTACGACCGGTCCCCCGCTGGCGATCTGGTTGACATCGCGACGGATGACACCAGCGCAGATCCGCGACGCCGTGACGGTGATCTTTCTCGTCCTAGACTTTGTCGCGCTGCCGGTCTTCATCGCCGTCGTCGGGCTCGATGCCGGGCTCGACCACATCGGATGGGTTCCGTTGTTGCTCCCGGGGGCGCTGGTTGGACATTTCATCGGCCGTCGGATGTTCGTGCGCATTCCCGAGCAGTGGTATGGGCCGATCGTGTTGGGGTTTGCCCTAGTCGCCGGGGCGATCAGCGTGTATGCCGGACTGGCCTGACCGGCCGTTCGGTGGGCTCGAACCCGTTGGCGAACTCTCCGATGTCGGCCGCAAAGTCAGTGGCGAAGTCGGTCGGAAAGTCGGTCGGATACCCAGTTGGATACCCAGATGGATACCCAGTCAGGTTCGGGGCGGTGCCGTATACTCCGACGCGTCCTTTGCCGGCGCGTTTGGCGCCGTACATCGCTTCATCGGATTGTGTCATCAACTCGTCGATAGTCGCCTCAGGCCGGGCGGTGGCGATGCCGATACTGACGCGAGGCCGCAGGATGCCGGTCGACAGGACCACATCTTGCGCAACGACTGCCTGAATCCGGTCGGCAGACCCCTGTGCTACTTCGGTACTCGTGTCTTCGAGCAGCATCGCGAACTCATCGCCGCCGAGTCGTGCAACCAGGTCGCGTTGGCGGGTGCAGCGCCGCAATCGCTCCGCAATCGTGACCAGTATTGCGTCGCCCGCCGCGTGGCCATACATGTCGTTGATCTTCTTGAAGTCATCAAGGTCACAGAACAGCACGCTCGTCTGCTGGCCGCGTTGAGCCGCGACTCGCAACGCCTGCTCGGCTCGTTCCAGGAACTGGGCACGGTTGGCGAGGCCCGTGAGCGGGTCGTTGAAGGCCAGTTCACGGAGTTGAAGTTGCAGTGCGTGGCGCTCGGTGACATCGCGCCAGACCCATACATGCTCGTTGGGTGAGCCTCCGAGACACGAGCCGACGGCCTCGATGTGGACGGATGTGCCATCGTGGGCGACCAGGCTGAACGTGAGTTGCTGATGGTCGTCGTCGGTCAGGAGCAGCCGATCGGCTTCCAACCACCGCATCTGGACGGCTGGATCGGTGAACAGCTGGCCGACATGGGTCGGGAACTTCGCCTTGATCACCTTCAGGAGGGCACCCGGCGTGGGGCTCATCACCATCATCCCACCATCCCGATTGACGACCGTGATGACGTCACGCGAGCTCTCGACCAGCGCCTTGAACCGACGATCCTGAGCAAACACCAATCGCTTGGCCCTGACTTTCTGACGCTGCGCAACGAGGAGCCCGACGATCGTTCCGAGGGCGAAAACGACAAAGCAGGCGACCCAGATGAGCGGTGGATCGGTCCATCGGGCGAGCTGATCGCCGTTCAAGCTGGTTGCGCCCAGTATCACGTACGGCATGCTACCCACCATGCCATGCGGCGGAATATCCACGACCGAGGGTGGAGCAGTTCGATTCGGTAGGTGCTTCGAGAGATCAGACCACGAATAGTATGCGATTACTCACCTGAAATGTGGCCAGATCAGCCCCGAAACGCAGCTGCGGACCCCTTGCCCGCACCCTTGACCGCATACATGGCCTGGTCGGATTGACGCAGGAGGTCCTCGATGGTCGTTCCGATTCCGGCCGAGGCGACGCCAATACTCGCCGTTGGTCGCACGGTTCCGACGCGCAGAACGGCATCTGCCTGCAGAACACGCTGCACCCGGCGGGCGAATGCCAGCGCTCCGTCGGTGTCGGTGTTCTCGAGGAGGACCACGAACTCATCGCCGCCGATTCGAGCGATCGTGTCACGGGGCCGCATGCACCCTCGAAGTCGCTCGCCGATGATGCCCAGCAGTTCGTCACCCGCATCGTGGCCGTAGGAGTCGTGACCTTCTTGAAATCGTCGAGGTCGCAGAGCAGAACGCTGGTCGGCTCCCCGTCTTTGGCAGCTCGCTGCAGACTGCGACTGGCCCGATCGACGAAGTGGGCACGGTTTGCCATCCCCGTCAGCGGGTCATGAAAAGCGAGGTGGCTGAGCTGTAGCTCCAGTTCGCGGCGGGACGAGACATCTCGCCATACCCAGACCCGCTCGGTCGTGGAGCCGGCGAGCATGGAGCCGATTGCCTCGATGTGCATCCGCATTCCGGCGGGCGTGATCAGTTCGAGGGTGACGGTGTCGGTGCTGCCCGACTGTTGGAGCTCGATATCGGCGCGGCGCCAACGCTCGTAAGGCTCGCCATCGCCCAGAAGGCTGGCGACGCAATCCCACTTCGGACTCCGAACGATCTCGGAGAATCGGCCGAGTCGTGGACTGACCTGGTTGAGCTGTCCCTCACCGGTCACTGTCGTGATCACGTCGCTGGAGCTCTCGATCAGACTGCGGAAATGCAGGTCAGTCCGTCGTTCTCGTTCGCGCTCGATGCTTCGGCGACGTCGGGATTCGAACAACCACGCGGCGAGCCCACCACCGATGATCGTCAACCCAGTGGTCGCCTTGATCAACCGCCGCATGTTCCGATCGGTTCGATCGGCAACTTGAGATTCATGCTCCGCAACTGCTTTCGCCCGGGTGATCGCCAGCTCGAACGCTGGGTCGACGCGGGTCTCGTCGATCTCGAGAGCCAGTTCGGTGTCGCCGGCTATCAGCGCACGAATCTCGTCTTCGACGGCGAGCGTGTAGACCACCGAACGCTCGGCTAAAGCGACATCGCCCTCGCTGGGTCCGACAACCGACTCCAGATTCGTGCGTAGCGCCGCGGCAACGGCGCGGACCCGCTCACCGATCTCGGTCGGGTCTTCGCCACTAATGGCCCGCCACTCCAAACCGTCCAGCTCGCGCAGAGCGATGAGCGTGTCGGCCGCCCGGTCCCGTCGCCGGTGCGCCCGACCAGCGCGTAGATGCAATTCGCCTGACAATGTCGCGAAGAGCAGTCCAAGCACGACAAGTGACGCTCCGAGGCCAAAGTCGCCGTAGGCGAGCGGACGACATCCGAACGGATCATGGTCGATTGAGTTCGACGGTGGCGATGGGGACGGAAGCAGAGATCACGAGCGTAGCCCGTTGGTGTGGCCACGGAGGGGCACGAGCAGTCGCTTTGGGCGCGCACTAAAGGCCATGTGGGACGTACCGTCCAGGACGCGGTCTGGGACCCGGTGGCGTCACTTTTTGGCGTGCAGAACGACCTTGGCGGTCGGTCGTGCTTACATGGCCGCTATGCGAATTTCTGCAGTTGAGGTGTATCAGTATCCACTTGGCTATCGGTTTGGCGACTACGTCATGTCTGGAGGCCGGGTGGTTCGCACCCTCCCGTCCACCGTGGTCCATCTGGTGGCCGATGATGGAGGTGGTGGCTCCTTCGACGGATGGGCCGAAACGTGCCCGTTGGGCAGCACCTATCTGGCCGCCCATTCCGACGGCGCAGTTGCGGCGTTGGGTCTCCTCGGACCGGCGGTGCTGGGGGCTGACCCGACCAACCTGCGTCACATCCAACGGTTGATGGACGAGGCGATGATGGGCCACAACTACGCGAAGTCGCCGATTGACATCGCCTGCTGGGACGTGTTCGGCAAGGCCCTTGGACGCCCCGTCGTCGACCTGCTCGGTGGCCGGGTGAACGACCATCTACCGATGTACAAGGCGGTGCCGCTGGGTGATGTCGACTCAATGGTCGCCTTCGTGTTGGAACAGCGCTCCCACGGCGTCCACCGATTCCAGCTCAAGGTCGGCGGTGACCCCCGTGACGACGGCCGCCGCGTCATGGGAGTGGTCGAAGCCACCGGCGAAGGCGACCATATCCTCGCCGATGCCAACGGCGGTTGGCGCCGACAGGAAGCGATCGTCGCCGCTCGGCTGATGGAGGGAGCCGACCGACTGTTCATGGAACAGCCCTGCCCGACCCTGGCCGAGTGCCTCGGGGTGCGCAAGCACACCCACCTGCCGATGATCCTCGATGAGGTGATCACCGACCAGCAATCGCTGATCGAGGCGGCAATGGCCGACGGTATGGAGGCGATCAACTTGAAGCTCAACCGGGTCGGTGGGCTGACCAAGGCCCGCCTGATGCGCGACACCGTGGTCGAGTTGGGTCTGCGCTTGACGATCGAGGATTCCTGGGGTGGCGACCTCACCTCGGCGGCGGTCAGCCACCTCGGCGCATCGACGCCCGAGCGTGCCTTGTTCGCGGTGTCGTTCATGAACGACTGGACCGACAACCCGGTCGCCGGCTACCAGCCGCGCTCGGTCGACGGAGTGGGAGCCGCCCCCCACGCTCCGGGTCTCGGTGTGACCGTCGACGTCGACAAACTGGGCGCCCCGCTGCATTCCTGGAGGATCTGAGCCGTGACCGAATCTCTCAAGGTAGGTCGGGGTCGCGTCGATCCGGCGGCGATCGACAAGTTGCTGACTCGATCGCGCCGCGAGATTGACGACGGAATCCTTCCGTCGTGCCAGGTTGCCCTCGCCCTGAACGGGGAATTGATCGCCTTTGAGACCTATGGCGAAGCAACCAACGACACCAGGTACGTCGTCTTCTCGGCTACCAAACCGTTTGTGGCCGGAACGATATGGGCACTGATCGGCGACGGGTTGATGAAATCATCCGACCTGGTCACCGACTACATCGGCGAGTTCGCCTCGAACGGCAAAGCCCAGATCACCATCGAGCAGGTGATGCTGCACACCTCGGGGTTTCCTGCCGCACCGCTTGCTCCACAGCAGGGAGACACGTCGGCGGGGCGGCGCGACGCTTTTGCCAAGTGGCGGCTCAATTGGGAGCCCGGGACGAAGTTCGAGTACCACCCGTCGGCGGCCCACTGGGTACTCGCCGAAATCATCGAGACGGTGACCGGACGGGACTACGGCGATGTCCTGGAAGAACGAGTGTCAACGCCAGCTGGGCTGCCGCGGGTGGTGCGCCGAGTGCCGCATACCGCCGCGACGTTGCAGGTCGTCGGCGCTCCGGCCGGGCCCGACGAATTGGAAGCCGCGTTCGGCGTTCGGGAGTTGCCCAGGACCGAGGTGACCCCCGCCGCGCTTGCCGGGTTCAATGACCCCGCAGTACAGACAGTCGGCATGCCCGGTGGAGGCGGCGTGATGCGGGCTGCCGACCTTGCCCTGTTCTACCAGGCGGTGCTGCACAACCCGGGTGAGATGTGGCGGCCCGACGTACACCTCGACGCGACGACCAACGTGCGCAACCACTTCCCCGACCCGCTCCATGGGGCTCCGGCGAACCGGACCCTCGGGCTCGTGCAGGCCGGTGGTGATGGTAAGTCGTTCTTGCGGGGTATGGGGCGCACGGTGTCGCCCGGCACGATCGGCCACAACGGGGCCGCCGGACAGATCGCCTGGGGTGACCCGGCGACGGGGTTGAGCTTCGGCTACTGCACCAACGGCATCGATCTGAACGAAGTCCGCGAGCCCCGCCGTACAACGGCCCTCGCCAGCCTGGCCGGACTTTGTACGACGGCCTAGCGATCAGCGCCGGATCATCGGACGGCGGCGCCTCGTTCGACGGACGGCCCGGCATGGCGGCGTCGGGGTCAGAGCAGGTTGTAGTCGGCGGGGTTCATTGCCCGGGTGCGCTCCCAGTACTCCAGCAGGGTGAACGGCCAGTTCTGTGCGACGCGCCCCGACTCGCTCTTGTACCAGGAGTTGACCGTTGACACGCCCCATGTCATCCGCAGGTTCTCGGCGTCGATCGCCTCGTTGAACGAGTCGTGGACGTCACGGCGAACGTCGAGCGCCCGAGCCCCCGACGCGGCGAGGTGGCGCAGGCAGTCGACGAGGTAGCGCACCTCGCACTCCGAGA
>JANNNL010000253.1:0-1613 GCA_031398525.1 Actinomycetes bacterium
TCCACTCCACCGCCCGGCGTCGAACACATCACGGAACAACACCGCACTCCAGTCCCCCGGAATGACCTCGAGCCAGCCAACGCCAATCGCCATCACGGCCATGGCGACGACGAGCACGGACACTTGGCGACGCCCGCTCCCGTCGGCGGGCGACGATGGCGCGTCGGTCGGTAACAGCCAGCCCTGAACGGCATTGACGGTGGCCATCATCACGACACCCACGCCGACGAGGTGGATGCGGATGTCGAGTTTGGCGGCCGACGCACCGAGCCCGACCAACGCGCCAAGCATGAACCCGAGGCTCCACATGCCATGCAGCCGGTTGATGATCGACCGACCGCCTCGGGTCTCGATCATCATTCCCTGGGTGTTCATCGACATGTCGTTGAGCACATCGACAAAGCCCAGACCGGTCAACACGAGCGTGAGGGCGAGGGCCGTCGGCACGAAAGCAATCAGCGGAAGTAACGCGGCAAGCAACGACGCCGCGGCGACCAGGACGGAACGGGAACGCCAACGGGCGAGCACCCGCCCGACGATCAACGAGCCAATCAAGCCACCGAGACCGCCGCCGATCAGCGCCGTTCCAAGACCACCGTTGCTGATTCCCAAGCGATCGCGCACCTCGGGGATCCGCGGCAGCCAGTTCGAGAAGGTCAGGCCGTTGACGAAGAACAGCGCCCCGACGGCGACGGCCGATCGACGAGCAGATTCGGGGGCGGGCGGCGCGGCGGTCACCCGAACTAGGCAATCAGGCGATGACCGACTGTCCACCGTCGATCGGAATGCCGGTGGCGTTGACGTAGAACGAGTCGTCCGACGCGAGGAACAGGGCGAGCTTCGCGACATCTTCGGGCAGACCGGTACGGCCGAGCGGGTTGGCGGCGCCCATCTGGAACCCCGGCGAATCGGGGGTGTCATAGATGCCGTCGGCCTCGGTGGCCGGGGTCCGGATCAGGCCGGGCATGATCGCATTCGCCCGGATGCGATGCGGGCCACCGGCGGCGGCGAAGTGATAGGTCACCGAGAGCACACCGCCCTTGGCGGCCCCGTGAGCGGCCTGCTGATGAAACGCCGCCCCGCGGATCGCCGACATCGAGGCCATGTTGATGATGCTGCCACCGCCACGGGCAACGAGATGAGGCCAGGCGGCCGACGTGACGTAGAAGACGATGTCGAGGTCGTGGCGGATCGTGTAATGCCAGTCATCGGCGGTGACCGCGGCGAACGCCGACATCCGGTGGGTCCCCGCGTTGTTGTACAGCACGTCGATGCCGCCGTGGAGGGCCGCAGCCTCATCGACCCAGGCCTTGGCCCCGTCCTCGCTGGCCAGGTTGACCGGGGCCATCACAGTGACCGCACCACCCGACAGCGAGGCCGTTTCGGCGGCACCCGCCGCGTTCATGTCGCAGCCGACGACCTTGGCCCCCTCGGCGGCGAAGAGCAACGCCGCCGCTCGACCGATGCCTCCGGCGACCCCGGTGACCAGCGCAATCTTTCCATCGAGACGTCCCATCCGCTCATACTGCCCGGCGATACCGCATGACGGAACATCCGCTACGTTCGGAACGTTTGGAAGTCCACCAACGGAACGGGGCCCACGATGATCACGA
>JANNNL010000276.1:0-3202 GCA_031398525.1 Actinomycetes bacterium
ACACAAAGACCGCGGCCGACATCGCCGGGGTCTCCGCAGCACAGGCGTCCCGCGTGCTCGCCCACCTCGTAGCTCTCGGAGTCGTCGAACGCAAAGACATCCCACCCGTCGCTCTCTATTCGGTGAGCGGGTGTTCAGCAATCGGTCAGGTCCTGACGCAGATCCGCGATCTGCGGTTGAAGGTCTTTGCCGAGATGGCCCGCGCGGCCGCCGGAATATCCCCCGTCCCGGCCGAGATCGTGGTCTTCGGTTCGGTTGCCCGAGGCGACAGCAGCGCTGGTAGCGACATCGACATGCTCCTCGTCGCACCGCAAGGAGCAATCGAAACCGAGCAGTGGACCACATCTGTCATTTGGAAAGGCCGAGGAGTGGCTGGAGACCGCTCAGGACGCGCTCGGCCACGAACGCTTCTTCCGCCAGCAGATCGCCAGACCAAGGACTCGAGCGGATAGGCGTCGTTGAAAAGCCTTGGCGTGCCTGGGTAGCCGACTCTCAGATCGCTCGCTTAGCGGAACGTGGCAGTGACGTGGCCAAGGCCGTCGAAGTCGGCGCGGATCACGTCGCCCGCGGCGATCGGGACCATGCGGGTGCATGAGCCGGGCATGATCACGTGACCAGGTTCGAGGGTTACACCGAAGGCGGCGACCTTGTTGGCCAGCCACGCCACCGCATTGACCGGGTTGCCTAACACTGCCCCTGAGCAGCCCGTTTCCACCGTCTCGCCGTTCTTGCGAAGCAGCGCACCGATCAAGGCCGGGTCGACATCGGTCAACCGGGTCGGACGGCCACCGAGAATCACCGCAGCCGACGAGGCATTGTCGGCAATGGTGTCGGCGATCTTGATCTTCCAGTCGGCGACGCGGGAATCGACAATCTCGATCGACGGCAGGATGTATTCGGTCGCCCGGATCACGTCGGCGACCGTCACCCCCGGGCCGGCCAGCGGCTTACCGAGCACGAAGGCGACTTCGATCTCGGCCCGAGGCGCAATGAAGCGCGACATCGGGATGATCTCGTTCTCGGCGGCGAACATGTGGTCGAGCAAGTGTCCGTAGTCGGGCTCATGCACACCGAGCATTTGCTGCATCGCCTTGGCCGATAGCCCGACCTTATGGCCGCGGATGATTGCCCCGTTGCGTTGGTGTCGAGCGATATTGGCGAGCTGAATCCCATACGAGTCGACGACGTCAATATCGGCCCAGGTCTCGGTCAACGGAGGTATGGCCACCCGGGTGGCCTCGGCCTCCCACAATTGGTCGGCAACGGTCTGACGGTCTGGCGCGCTCAACACGCCAGGGACCATGCCACCTCTTCATGTGCCGATGCAAGCGGCCCGTCCCGCTCAGCGGGCCGCCGCACCCTACGCGGTGCCGAGCGATCTACGGGTTGTCTTTCCATGTGGCACATTCGGGGCGAAACCCGTGGCACGATGAGATCATGCAAGTCGCCGTCGTCGATTTCCAGGCCCCTGAAGCTCCCGAGCAGTTCGCCCGATCGTTACGCGAGACGGGGTTCGGGGTGATCGTCAATCACCCGCTCCCCCAGTCGCTGATCGAGGAGATCTATACCGAGTGGTTGGCGTTCTTCGACTCGCCCGCCAAGTACGACTACCGGTACACCCCAGACAACCAGGACGGATACTTCGGCCCCGAGATATCCGAGACGGCCAAGGGCAATACGATCAAGGACATCAAGGAGTTCTTCCACGCCTACCCGTGGGGTCAATACCCGGCGATGGTCAGCGACGCCGCGATGCGCTACCGAGACTTGGCGACTGGGGTAGCAATGACGTTGCTCGATTGGGTCGAGGCACACACGCCCGACGACGTGACGTTCTCGCAGCCCTTGTCATCGATGATGGACGGCTCGACCCGCACCTTGCTACGGATCTTGCGGTATCCCCCGTTGCAGGGTGACGAGCCCACTGGGGCATTGCGGGCCGCGGCCCACGAAGACATCAACCTGCTCACGGTATTGCCCGCGTCGAACGAGCCGGGCCTTCAGGTACGCGACGTGCACGGCAATTGGCACGAGGTTCCCTGCGACTTCGGTTCGATCGCGGTGAACTCGGGAGACATGCTCGAGTTGGCGAGTGGGGGCTACTATCCGTCGACCCCACATCGCGTGGTCAACCCAACGGGCGAGGGGGCCCGCCGGTCACGGCTGTCGATGCCCCTCTTCCTACATCCAGCCGATGACGTCATCCTCGCCGATGGACGAACGGCGTTCTCGTTCCTGCAGGAACGACTCCGCGAGCTGCGTTCCCAAGACCTGAAGGCGAAGTAGCCCGACACTGTTCGACGAACGCCAACCGCGTCGCTCACCAGGGAATACGCGATCAACCGAGCGTGTTGGGAAACAGTGGCACACCCCTCATGCAAGATCAGAACATGACAACGATCGAATTTCCTCCGCAGCCCGAGCAGCTCCAGTTGCTCGATGCCTCGAGGGTGCCGGTCAGGCTTCGGCTCGACGAGCGCACCCGGCGCCTCGGCCTCGCCGAAGTCGCCCGGGCGCGGGCCATCATCGATGAGCAGCTTCGCCGAGCCACCACCGACGAGTCGCCCGAAATCCTCCCGGCCCGCCGCCTGGCAGCCTGACAAGAAACCAGAACCCGCCGACGGTCAGCCCGCGGACGGTCAGCCCGCCGACGGCGACAGCGACCGCACGGCCTCCCAGTGATTCAGGGCGGGGTCGAGCGGCAGAATCGCCAGGCTGCTGGTCGTCACCCCGTTGTCGAAGTACGCCTGAATCCTCGCTCGACAATGTTCCGGTGAGCCGTGAACCACCAGGTCATCCACCAATTCGTCGGGGATCGCGGCCAGAGCGGCCTTCCGGTCCCCCGCCTTCCACGCATCCCACATTGGGGTCAGCATTTCGCCGCGGCCCAACCATTCGTGGAACGCGGCGTAGACCGGCACGTTGAGATAAGCGGCGATCGCAAACTTTGCCGCGGCCCGCACTGCGTCGGCATTCTCACTTGGGCAGGTGAAGATCCGACAGACGATCTCTTTGCCGTCGCCCTGAGCGTTGACCACCCCGGCCACCTTGGGCACGTCATCGGGCGACAGCCAGTTGATGATCGCCCCATCGCCTTCCCGCCCGGCGAGGCGCAACATACCTTCGCGCAACCCAGCTACCAGAATCGATGGCATCACCTCGGGACGGATGCCAAGCCGGAAACCGCTGATCTCGAAGGTGT
>JANNNL010000308.1:0-2274 GCA_031398525.1 Actinomycetes bacterium
CGCGGATCGTCGGCGGCGACGCAGGTGGCCAACGACCCGCCGGTGTGAGTGCCGACCAGCCAAAGTCCGGCGGGGGACGCCTCGGTGCGCAGGTGATCCATCGCCGCTCGCAGGTCGTCGACCCAACCCTGCAGTGAGAAATCTCCATCGCTGTCACCGCAGCCTCGAAACGTAAAGGTCATCGCCACGAACCCAAGTTGGTTGGCAATACGGTCGATCAGCTCAGGAAACGTGCCAGCCGACCGCCGGGCATCGAGCGGCCCAACCGGAAGCCCGTGACACATGATGACCCCCGGCAGCGGGCCCCTAAGTCCGGCTGGTCGAGCCAAGTACCGGCGGAGTTCCAGGCCCGACGACTCAAAGGAACCGTTCATGCCGCTCAACTCCAAGTTCCCCGAGCGTTGACGATGGTCAGGACCTCGGCTTGCGGGCCCGCGGCGTGCGTCGGCCGGCAACGGCCAGCCGGTACCCCCGGTTGCGGGCTTCGGCGAGCGTGTCGGGGCCGAACGACAACCCCACCTCGGCGTCGACCAGCTCGGTGATCACGGCCTCGTCGGTCCACGAATCGAGGTCGTAGACGAGCTGGGTGCGCTTGTCACCGAGGAATCGGGAGTGTTCGAATCGCGACGGCCGATGCATGAGGCAAATCTAGCTGTCGCCACAAGCTCGGGCGCGAAACACGGGGGCGCTGGACGCCCCCGTGCTCACGACTGATAGAGACTGAAATCCCACGTATTCGCTCAGCGGGACAATGTCTGAGCAGGGAATTCAGCGGAGGCTGGCGGGATTTCGCCAGGCAGTCCAGCCACCGGCCTAACGGCCAGCCACCTCCAGAGTCCCACAACTTTTTCCGTTCAGCTGGACCACCTCCTTTCTCTGGTGATCAAATTCAATCACATCTCGAACGGGGTGTGCACGCATTTTCTGCGCCGCTGTGAAGGTCGGCTCAGGGCGAACCCGGAGGCAGCTCGCCGTAGGTCGGGGCCGCTCCCAGTTGTGGTCGTAGCGCTTCGGGGTCATCGGCCTCGGGCCCGATCGCACCGATCTCTCCGAGGTAGCGCAGGTGCCCCCCGACGACTGCGACGATGGCCACGTCATCGACGGCGATCCCGGCCGCTTCCGCCACGCCAATCAGGTATCCGACGGCCGTGGTGTCCTCGATCACGACCGGGCGGTCCGTCAGATCCTGGCGTTGGTCGACCGCGACCCGGGGCATCAATCCCTTGGCGTGCATCCAGTTGAGATGCCCGCACAGCAAGTCCCACAGTTCCTCTGGCGTGACCCGTTCCTGAACATCGGCCGGCAGACACGCAGCCACATAGTCGACGGCCTGCGAGTCGATGTAGACGACCCGCGGGGCGATCGCATCGAGGCGATGCGACTCGCGACCGATGGCTCCGGCGGCGATGGCGAAGACCACCAGGCCAACAACGACGACGATCACGATCGGGCGCATTGCCGGTCACCATATCGGGCTGCGCCGGTCGAGCCGGGAACGCGGAACGGGGGCCGACCATCGTGGCCGATCCCCGTTCCTTTCAGGTTCCCGACGGGTTTCCGCCGCCGAAAGATGCTTGAGACGTCTGTTCAGATGCCGATGCGCTGGGCGAGCAGCTCACGGTGATAGGTGGGATCACCGAATAGTAGCTCCGACGACTTGGCCCGCTTGAAGTACAGGTGCGCCGGGTGCTCCCAGGTGAAGCCGATGCCGCCGTGGATCTGGATGTTCTCGGCCGTCGCATGGAAGTACGCCTCGGAGCAGTACGCCTTGGCGAGCGAGGCGACCGAAGCCAGTTCATCGTTCATTTCCGACGCACACCACATGCCGTAGTACGCAGCCGACTTGGCCGACTCGACCTCGAGCAGCATGTCGGCGCACTTGTGCTTGATCGCCTGGAAGGAACCAATCGGACGACCGAACTGCACGCGAACCTTGGCGTATTCGACGGCCATGTCGAGCACCTTCTGAGCCCCACCGACCTGCTCGGCGGCGAGGCCGATGGCTACCAGATCGAGCACCTTGTTGAGGACGTTCCAGCCGTCGCCATCGGTACCGATGAGCGTGGCCGAGACATTGTCGAACTCAAGTTTGGCCTGCTTGCGGGTCTGGTCCATGGTGGCCAGCGCCGTGCGGGTGAGGCCAGCGGCGTCACCGGCGACGGTGACCAGCGTTACGCCCGCCGCGGTGCGGGCGGCGACGATGATCAGGCCGGCGGTGTGACCGTCGAGCACGAACATCTTGGTGCCGCTGAGGGTGTGGCCGTCGCCCGAGGC
>JANNNL010000317.1:0-5167 GCA_031398525.1 Actinomycetes bacterium
CGTGATCCGCGAGCTCGCCAACGGCCGGGCGGTCGACTACAAAGGCTCTCAACTGCGATTTCCCTGGGCGGCGCGCAGCCGGGTCGAGGTGTGGGTCGCGGCCTACGGTCCCAAGGCACTCGCTCTGACCGGTGAGGTCGGCGACGGGTTCATCCTGCAACTTGCCGACCCATCGATCGTCGAATGGACCGTCGCCGCCGTCCGCAAGGCCGCCGCCGACGCCGGACGCGACCCGGCAACCGTGAAGATCTGCGTCGCCGCGCCGGCGTACATCACCGACGGAACCGAGGCCGGTTTGGCTCACGGTCGCGACCAGTGTCGCTGGTTCGGTGGCATGGTCGGCAACCACGTGGCCGACATCGTGTCGCGCTACGGCACCGAGGGCGGGGGAGTACCCCAGGCCCTCACCGACTACATCGCCGACCGCCAGGGATACGACTACAATGAGCATGGCAAGGCCGGTAACAGCCACACCTCGTTCGTCCCCGACGAGATCGTCGACCGCTTCTGCATCATCGGACCGCCCGAAGTTCATGTCGAGCGGTTGAACACATTGCGCGAAATGGGCGTCGATCAGTTCTCCGTCTATCTTCAACACGACGACATGGACGGAACCCTGGCAGCGTATGGAAACCGGGTGATCCCGGCGATCGCCGAGCACGTACGAGCGAAGGACTGACCAAGCAGTGACAACCGGGGGAGGCACGATGACCAGGGCACGGCTACGCCGCGTCGTCATGTTCGTTGCCGCGCTCGTCGCCGTCGCCTGCCTGTGGGAGTTCTACAAGATCATCGGCCCCGACCAGGGCGGCAAGGCATTCGGATGGACGGTGCTGCCCCGCGCCGGTGACCGCTCGATGCCCCACGTGTGGGAGATGTTCGCCCGACTCGGCGACGTCGAAGCCTCCCAGGGTGGACGACATATCTGGCAGATCATCCTCTCCGCGATCTGGTATTCGCTCCGCCTGGTGTTGGCCGGTTTCGCCCTGGGCGTCATCGTCGGCATGGGGCTCGGCGTGGTGATGTCGCGGCTGAAGCTGGTCGAGCGGGGGCTCATGCCGTTGCTGGTCGCCTCGCAGACCGTGCCCCTGATCGCGCTGGCTCCGCTGGTCGTGGCGTGGGGCGGCAAGCTCCACATCGGCTCGTTCACCTGGGAAAAGTGGATGTCGGCGGTGGTGCTCGGTGCGTTCCTTTCATTCTTCCCAGTGGCGATCGGCACACTCAAGGGCCTGAATTCCCCAAGCGCAGAAGCTCTCGAACTGATGCAGTCGTATGCGGCCACGTGGCGTCAAACGCTGTTCAAGCTGCGTTTCCCGGCTGCTGTCCCCTTCCTGATCCCGGCGTTGAAGTTGGCCGGTTCGGCGTCGGTGTTCGGCGTACTCGTGTCGGAGATCTCGACCGGGGTGTCGGGGGGTGTTGGCCGCCTGATCATCAAGTTCGCCAACGAGGCATCGTCCAAGCCCGCCCGGGTGTTCACATCGGTGTTCGGCGCAGTGATCCTCGGTCTGCTGATGGCCGGACTCGTCGCCGCCGCCGAGTCCCGCATCATGCGCAATCGACCCAAGGAGATTCCCGCGTGACGACCCTGTCGATTCGCTCCCTGAAGAAGGTGTTCAATCCTGGCAAGGCCAATCAGGTCGACGCGCTTGTGGATGTCGACCTCACCGTCGAGCCCGGTGACTTCGTGTCGCTCATCGGTCCCTCGGGCTGTGGCAAGTCGACGCTGTTGCGACTCCTCGCCGATCTCATTCAGCCGACCAGCGGCACCGTCATGATGAACGGGAAGTCGGCCCACCAGGCCCGCATCGACCAGGACTACGGCATGGCCTTTCAACAGGCCGGACTGTTCGACTGGCGCAGCGTCGCCGAGAACATCGAGTTGCCACTGGAGCTGAAGGGGTGGGACAAGGCCAAACGCCGCGATCGGGCCCACGAAATGCTCGAACTGGTGAAGTTGCGCGAGTTCGCCGATCATCGGCCCTGGGAATTGTCGGGTGGCATGCAACAGCGTGTTGCGATCGCCCGTGCCCTCGCCTCGCATCCGCAGGTGCTGTTGATGGACGAGCCGTTCGGAGCGCTCGACGAGATGACCCGTGAGCACATGCAGGCGGAACTGTTGCGCATCTGTCGAGCCGCTCAGACCACGGTGGTGTTCGTCACCCACTCGATCCCCGAGGCGGTCTACCTGTCGAGTCGGGTGGTTGTCATGTCGCCGCGGCCGGGGCGGATCACCCAGATCATCGATGTCGGGTTGGGCGATGCTCGCACTGACGAGACCCGCGACGACGCCGCGTTCTATACCAAGATCACCGAGGTCCGTGAGGCCCTGCGGGGCATCGAGTCGACGTTGGCGGCCCGTGGAGTCGACAACCGGTGAGCACCGCGACCGATTCACGAGGCGAGCGGTTGGTGCGCGCCGCTGCGCCACCTGTGGTCGCCTTGGTGCTGTTCCTCTCGCTGTGGGAGGCCGTCGTCAAGGGATTCGGGCTCAAGCCGTACTTCCTCACCGCGCCATCGACGATTTGGGGCGAGTTCACCAAGAACTTCGGGCGCATCTGGGCCGCCTGCCGGGTGTCGGGCACCAACGCGCTGATCGGCCTGCTCTGCGGCACCGTCCTCGGTATTGCCGTGGCGTTCGTGGTACGGCGATTCCGCAAGCTCGACGAGATCATCACACCGCTGGCGATCTCGCTGAACGCCATTCCGATCTTCGTGCTCGTCACCGTGTTCTCGAACATGTTTGCGACGACCAGTGACGTCCCCCGACGCCTGACGGTCACCCTTGGGGTGTTCTTCGTCGTGTTGGTCAACGTGGCCAAGGGGCTCACCCAGGTGAGCGCCACCCACCTTGAATTGATGCGGTCGTACGCGGCGAGCGAGACCGAGATCATGCGCAAGGTCCGCATCCCCAATGCGGTGCCATACCTGTTCACCGCGCTGAAGGTCGCCGCCCCGCTGGCGGTCATCACGGCCTTCGTGTCGGAGTACTTTGGGGGAAACCAGAACGGGCTCGGGTCGAAGATCACCGGCAGCCTGTCGAGTTCGAAGAATGCTGTGGCCTGGGCGTATGTGTTCGGGGCGTGCCTTTTGGGGCTGGCGTTCTACCTGATCTCCATCGTGGTGGAGACCGTCGCCACACCTGGCGGCGTCAGCAAGCGGGACCGGTCATAGTGGCCCGGTCCCAAACATCGGGAGAGATCCCGGGGGAGGAATCAACACAGATGAGGAACTATCGATTCGCTCGTTGGGTTGCGGCAGCAGCCGCCGTCTCAATGGTCGCCGCCGCTTGCGGTAGCAGCAAGGCCGCCGAGGAGGCCGCTCCGGAGGCAGCCGCGGCAACCACCGCAGCCGCCGCCGAGGCTCCTGCGGCCGCCGCCTGCACCACCCCAGACCCGGTCAAGTTGCAGCTGCAGTGGGTCACCCAGTCGCAGTTTGCCGGCTACTTCGCCGCGGCCGACATGGGCATCTACAAGGAGTACTGCCTCGACGTGACCGTGCTCGAAGGCGCGGTTGAGATCGTGCCCCAGCAGCAGCTCGCCGACGGCGCGGCCGACTTTGCGATCTCGTGGGTGCCCAAGGCGCTCGCCAGCCGCGAGGCCGGGGCCGACATCGTCAACATCGCCCAGGTCTTCCAGCGCTCGGGCACCCTGCAGGTGTCGCTCAAGGACGCCGGCATCACGTCCATCGCCGACCTCAAGGGCAAGAAGGTCGGCAACTGGGGCTTTGGCAACGAGTTCGAGGTGTTCGCCGGACTGACGAAGGCCGGTCTCGACCCGGCCAAGGACGTCACCCACGTGCAGCAGGACTTCAACATGAACGCCCTGCTCGCCGGTGACATCGACGCCGCCGAGGCAATGACCTACAACGAGTACGCCCAGGTCTTGGAGACCGAGAATCCCGACACCAAGAAGCTGTATACGGCCGATGACCTCAACGTCATCTCGTATGAGGCCGAGGGCGTTGGCATGTTGCAGGACGCCATCTGGGCCGACGGCAAGAAGCTCGCTTCCGATGCGAAGTACAAGGACATCGCCACCCGCTTCGTCGCCGCCTCGCTCCAAGGCTGGGCCTACTGCCGCGACAACATTCAGGCCTGCGCCGACATCGTCGTCAAGCGCGGTGCCCCGTTCGGCGGCCCGAGCCACCAGCTGTGGATGATGAACGAGATCAACAAGCTGATCTGGCCGGCCGCGGCCGGTGCCGGCATGATCGACACTGCGGCCTGGGACCGCACGGCCAAGCTGGCCCAGGAGACCAAGAACACCGACGGCGCCACCGTGCTGACCAAGGCGCCCGACGCCGGGGCCTACACCAACGACATCGTCACCGCCGCCCTGGCCCTGGTTGATGCCAAGGGTGTCGACACCAAAGGCGCCGGCTACAAGCCGACCGACGTCGTCCCCACCGCAGGCGGGGCGTAGTTCCATCGAGGGGGGAAGGTCCTCCTTCCCCCCTCGCACTCCCCCATAGATCGGGTCAGGTCGTCGGCAGTTCGACCGGCGGAGCCGGATCGAACGCGGGTTCAGTTGTTGCGAGGGTCGGGTCCTGTCGGGCTCGGCCCTCGTTTGTTTGGGAGGATTGGTAGATGACATCGAAGTATCAGCCGGATCGGGTGATTCGTGACTTGGAAGAGTTGGCGTCGCGGACGGGAGGTCCCGAGGGATCGCGGCGGTTGGCGTGGACGGCGGAGTGGATTGAGGCTCGGGCGTTCTTCCGGGAATCGTTGGCCGGACTGCCGGTAGAGATCGAGACCGACGAGGCCGGGAATCTGTGGGCCTACCTGCGGGGATCCTCGCCCGACATGGTGGTCGTCGGTTCGCATCTCGACTCGGTACCCAAGGGCGGTTGGCTCGACGGGGCGCTTGGGGTGATGGCGGGCGTGGAGCTGATCCGGTCGCTCGCCGAGGGAGGTACGCCGACGTGCACGGTCGCGGTCGTCGACTGGGCTGATGAGGAAGGGGCCCGGTTCGGGCGCTCGTTGTTCGGCTCCGCGGCGACAGTCGGCAGTCTCGACATCCCCAAGTTGAAGGAGCTCTCCGACAAGGAGGGCAACCGACTGCCGTCGGTCCTCGGCGAACACGGTGTCGACCTCGACAACCTCGACGGGTGCCAGCGTCGCCTGGCCGATGCCAAGGCGTATGTCGAGGTGCACATCGAGCAGGGCCCG
>JANNNL010000342.1:0-13231 GCA_031398525.1 Actinomycetes bacterium
CGATCATCGCCACCGTCGGTGTGCTGCAGATGGACGTCTTCAAGCACCGAATGCGGGCCGAATACAACGTCGAAATCGAATTGATGGGCAACGGTATTGAAGTTGCCCGCCGCACCGATTTGGCGACCGCTCCCGAACTACGGGCGATGGGTGGAATCCGTATTGCCGAGCGAGCCGATGGCGTCTTGTTGGCCTTGTTCGAGAACAAGTACCGCCTCGAACGGCTTCTACGCGACAAGCCTGAGTTGACGCTGGCTCCGATTGTCAGCGGCTAACTCTCAACGAAAAGTTGCGAGGCGGCGGCACCTCCACGGTGACCATCCACGCGGCCTATGCCGCATCTCGCTCGCCCGGTATGGTCCGGGGCGATGCGAGCGTTCCTCACCCACAACTCCGAAGATCTCCGGGCGTACTACGGGCGGGCGTTGCCTGAACTGCGAGAGATCGCCGAGGTCGTCTGCAACCCGCTTCATCGGGATCTGACGACGAGCGAACTGATTGACGCCGCGGCTGGGTGCGAGGTGATCATCGCCCACCGTTCGACGGCGGGCGAGGGTGCGCTGTTCGCCGCTCGGCCCGAACTCGTCGCGTTCCTGCGGTGCGCGATCGACATCTCGACGATCGATGTCGCCGCGGCCTCAACGGCCGGCGTACTGGTCGGCCACGCCGACAAGAGCTTCATCGCCTCGACCGCCGAACTGGCGCTTGCCTTGATGCTCGATGTCGCCCGCAACGTCAGCGAATCGACAATCGACTACCGGGGCGGTGGACAACCGGCGCAGCGGCCCGGACGGCAACTGCGCGGCCGGACGGTCGGGATCATCGGCTACGGAGCGATCGGCTCGTATCTCGCCGCAATGTTGAGCGGTATCGGAATGAATGTCGTGGTCTGCGACCCGGTCACCGATGCGGGCGCGGACGGGTTCGAGCAGATCACGATGGGTGAACTGCTCAAGCGGGCCGAATTCGTGGTTCCGCTCGCCCCCGGCATGGCATCGACGACGAACCTGATCGACGCGTCGGCGTTGGCTGCGATGCGGCCCGGCGCGATGTTGATCAACGTCTCGCGTGGAGAGTTGCTCGACGAGCAGGCAGTCGCCGTCGCGCTCGACTCGGGCCACCTCGGCGGACTGGCAATGGACGTCGGGCAGGCCCCCGATCAGCGGCCGTCGCCGTGGCTTGCCAGCCGGCCAGGCGTTGTAGCCACGCCCCATCTCGGCGGACTCACCCCTGAAAACGCCGATGCTCAGGCGCGTAGTTCTGTGGAACAGGTCAGCGCGATGATCGCCGGGCAGATGCCGCCGCGCGTGGTCAACGAGAACGATGCCCGCCGACTACGGGAATGGTGGGCGGCGCGCTGACGGATTGGGTTGACAGGGTCGTGCCCGACTGGACTGGTCCGATGAGCAGCTACGCCCGGTACCCATCCCTCGTCGATCGCACGGTGTTCGTCACCGGGGGAGCCGACGGGATCGGCAGCGCGATGGTCGAACAGTTCGCCCGCCAGGGCAGCCGGGTCGCCTTTGTCGACAAGAACGCGACGTACGCCGCGGCCACGATCGAGCGGTGCGTCGACGCGGGCGTGACTCATCGACCGGTGTTCTACGAGGTTGACCTGCTCGACATCTCGGCGTTGCAGGAAGCCTGTGCGTCGGCGATTTCAGAACTCGGTTCGATCAGCGTGTTGGTCAACAACGCGGCGAGCGACGACCGCCACGACTGGCGCGAGATGACTCCCGAGTACTTCGACAACCGCATCAACACGAATCTGCGGCATTACTTCTTCGCGATTCAGGCGCTCGCACCGCAAATGATCGAGGCGGCAATGGGGTCGATCATCAACATCGGATCGAGCAGCTACATGATGAAGGAGGACATGTTCCCCGGCTACACGATGGCCAAGGCGGCGGTCGAGGGGATCACCCGGACGATGGCCCGCACCTTCGGGCCCCACGGGGTGCGGGTCAACACGGTGCTGCCGGGATGGGTGGCCACTGAGCGTCAGCTGACGAAATGGTGGACCCCCGAAGGCGAGGAGGGCACGTTGAATGACCAGGCGATCAAGCGTCGAATCCTGCCCGACGAGTTCGCCCAGATGGTGTTGTTCCTCGCCGCCGACGACGGCGCGGCCTGCACCGCCCAACAGTTTCTCGTCGACGGCGGCCGCTTCTAACCGCCGCTCGCCGGCGACTGCCAGAGCAGTTCGGACTGCTTGGCCGCTTCGAGCAGAGCTGATGCGTCGACAGATGCTGAGGTTTCCTCGATGTCGAAGAGCGGCCACGCGGCGTGGAACGTCAGCTGACCGGGCGGGGGGAGGGGCCAGAGCCAGTAGCGCATCTCCCAATGGTCGCCGCCACCGCCGCCGCCCCTTCCGAACAGGACCGGCGACTCGGGTTGCTCGTTCCAGTCGGCGCTGGTCGGGGCGACGTTGCTCCAGGTCTTCCCGTCGGAGAACTCGACGCCCAAGCGAACGAGATAGTCGGCAACCTCTGGGACGGCGCGCCGACCTCGGTGTCCGTAGCCCTGAAGCTCCCACGGTGTGTCGAAACATTCATCGCGGTTGCTCCGGAGGCGAAGGTCAAGGGTGAACTCCAGCCCGGTCGGGTACACCTCGAACTGCTTGGCGATGAACAGCGCCCGGTCTGTCCGAAAGATGACCGCCCGTTCAGTCGAGCCTGGGCTTCACCGGGTCGACGAAGACCGTCAGCGTGTCGGCGTCGACGGCGTCAAGCCCGGCATCGGCCAGTGCGGCCTGCAGGCCCTTGACCTCGTCGAAGTTCGGGTACACGTTGACCCGGATGATGCCGTTCGGCGCCCGGGTGAGGGCGTACGCCGGGCCGCTGCCGTTGCTGGCAAACACGCCGAATGCGTTGGCATCACGGGTCGAATCCCGCAGCAGGCGGGCATCGGTGCGAACGTCGTCGGTATCCATCACGCTCTACATGGACTCGACCCGGAAACCGCTACACCCGACCCACGTGCGACTCCCTGCGCGCCGGTCCTGATTCCATTTGCGCTGATGTCATTGCGAGGGCCACGCTGGAGCGTATGACCCAGGTAACCCGTCTTCTTGCTGCGAACGCCGGATACGCCGCGGCGCGGGCCAATGTGGCCGATGCCCGGCCGAGCCGGCAGCTTGCGGTGATCACCTGTATGGATGCCCGCATCGATGTGTTTGCCGTGCTCGGGCTCCATCTCGGCGAGGCCCACGTCATGCGCAACGCCGGCGGCCGGGTGACCGACGACGTCCTGCGCAGCCTGGCGTTGTCGACCCATGTGTTGGGCGTTGACACGGTCGTGGTGATGCAACACACCCAATGTGGTCTCGCCGGAGTGACCGACGAGGACCTGAAGATTCGCACCGGCGCTGACCTGGGGTTCTTCCCAATCGACGATCATGCCGCGGCATTGCGCGAAGACATCGAAACTCTGGCGGCGACGCCGTATCTGAAGAAGTTGAAGACGATCAGCGGCTTTGTCTACGACGTCGAGACCGGTCTGATCGACGACTTTATTCGCTGGAAGAAGCCGGCTCCGCCGAAGCCTGGCGCCCACGAGCGAGACTGAAGACTCCCGGGTTGCCGGTGGTGTAGCGGACGTCGAGTTGGCAGCGGGTGATTCGCCAGGCTCCGTCGGAGCACCTCACGTAGGTGTTGGTGTAGTGGCCGCCGAGGATGCACCACGAGACGTCGTCGGGCTGCCCGAATGTGGCCATCGACTCAGCCGTGAACCAGTGTTGGGCGATCAGTTCGTTGACGCCGGCGGCCTCATTGTCGCTGGTGAAGGTGATCACATGGTTCGACATCATGTGTTGGGTGGCATCGAAGTTGCCGTTGGTCCCGGCGACATTCGCAGCCCACTGCGCGGCTCCAATCGAGGTGGGCGGGCGCTGATTCCACGATGAGAAGTCGAACTCGCACGGGTCGGTGAAGCAATCGGCATACAGCGCCCAGTCCCGTCGGTCGACTCCTGTGGCATAGGCGAATGACCGTTGGATGATCGCATCCCGATCGGCAGTGGTGCCGGAGTGTGCAGTGGTCATTGGACGGCCTCCCACAGTTGGCGAAGTTCGGGTTCCGGATCGTCGATCGGTGCCGAGTCCGCACCGAACCGCATCGTGGTTCGAACGTCGGTCGAGTAGCGGGCCCATCCGGGATCGCCGGTGCGAGCAAAGGCCACGATCGAACCGCTGAAGGCGTGGGCCGCGTCGGCCTCACCGGGGCTACCACCGAGGAACATCGCCACGCCCGGCTTGTCGAGATTGTGGAAGGCGAACGGAATATCGATGCCATGGCACGACCCGAGCACCCCGCCGAACGCCGTCGATGCTTGCGTGAACCAGTAGCTCCACACCTCGGTCCCGTGGGCGCTCGCTGCTTGCGCCGTGCGGCGGGCCGGTACCCGGAAGGTCTCGTCGGTCTGCATCGCCGACATCAGCGCCCCGTTCGACGCGCCAGGCCGAGCGGTTCGGTACGCATCGAGCGCAACGGGTGCTGCCTCACCGAATCGAGCGGTGAATGCCTCGTGGAGACCCCCGTCATCGATGCCGCTGACGGCCGTATTGAAAGCATTGAACAGATTCATCTCGTCGCGGGTCGTACCGATGACCAGAGGAATCCCACTCGTCGCGGCCAGCTTGGCGATCGTGTCGTCGTGCAGGTCACCATCGATCGCGGGGGAGAAGGCGGTGAGCCCGACGTCGGGGCGACTGAAAACGCCGACCTGGGCGGCGACCAGCACGTCGGCCGACAGGGAGCGCAGCCCATCGCGATCGGTGACTCCTGCGGCCGACAGGAGCTCGGCTTCTGCATCATGGGCACGGGCCGCAGTGCGGAGCTGCGTGATCGACGGACTCATCGCCCAGGCCCGGTGGAATCGCGACGACGCTCCGGCCGTGGCCATGAGAGTGATGAGGCTTGATCCGCCGGCCGACTCACCGAACACGGTGACGTTGTCGGGGTCGCCGCCGAACCCGGCAATGTGACGCTGCACCCAATCGAGGGCGGCGAGTTGATCGTGAGTGCCAAGATTGAGCCCGCCGAGGTAGCCGAACACCCCGAGCCGATAGTTGATCGTGACCACCACAACATCGCCGCGGGTGGCCAACGCCGTCCCGTCGTACCACGGCATCGCCCCCGTCCCGGTCACGAACGCCCCACCATGAATCCACACAAGCACCGGGCGGCGCTGATCGTCGGCGGAGGGAGTCCAGACGTTGAGCATCAGGCAGTCCTCGGTCATCGGGATGTCGCCCGCGCCCATCGCCTGCTCCAACATGCCGAGGACCTGAGGGCACTGATTCCCCGGCTGGGTCGCGTCAACAGTCGCCGGTGATTCGACAGCGACCGGCCGCTCGAACCGCTGGGCCGTCGCGTAGCGGATGCCCGTGAACACAGCGACACCGTCGCGTTCGACGCCGACAAAGGTGGAGTGGTGAGATACCGCGTGTGTCATCACGCCCGAACGTATCGGGCGGTCGGCCTCGATCGCTGGTCAAGGGTCGCTCGACAAGGGGTCACCGGTCACGGCGTACCGGTAGCCTCGAACGCCGTGCTGCAGCGCGAGATCCCGAAGTCGACCCTCCTGAACCGGTTGCGCGCTCGGGTGAAGCGGGCGGCGGGTGAGCTGGTCCGCACGGGTTGGGATCATGCCGTTGAGCTGGGCGCGATTGGGCCATCAGACGCCCGGGGCAAACGGTTCGGCAAGTTCGGGATGAATAGCGTGATCTGCTTTCCGGCCAACACGTTGTTCAACGAGGCGTACATCCACATTGGCGAAGGCACGATGTTCGGCCCGCAGATCACGCTGTCGGCCGGCATGGTGCCGGGGCAGGAATGCCTCACCAACCCCGTCGTGAAGATCGGTGATCGGTGTCTGATCGGCAAGGGCACGGGCATCGTCGGCCACCTCTCGATCGAGATCGGTAACGACGTGTGGACCGGTCATCACGTCTACATCACCGACCAGAACCACGGTTACGAAGACCTGTCCGAACCAATCTCGCGCCAGGCAATGCCCGAGCGACCGGTCTCGATCGGCGACGGCTCATGGCTCGGCCACGGAACCGTGGTGCTGCCCGGCGCGCAGATCGGCCGTCACGTGGTCGTCGGCGCGAACTCCGTGGTCACCGGGATTTTGCCCGACAATTGCGTCGCCGTCGGTTCACCCGCCAAGGTCATCCGCTTCCACGATGGCGACGTCTGGCGCGCGGCCAAGCCGTCCTGTTGAGCGTGACTAACCGAGCGCGATCACCTGGTCGGCTCGGGCGAGGGCGACAGGGCGGTTCGAGGCGGCCAGCACGGTGTAGCCGGCTGCGGCGAGGCGTTCCCACAGCAAGCGTTCGGTTTCGACGTCGAGGGCGCTGGTCAGGTCGTCGAGCACCAGCAATTCGGGCCGATGGGCAAGGGCCCGAGCCCCAGCGGCGCGTTGGGCTTGGCCACCGCTGAGGCGCACACCGCGGGCTCCGACCATCGTGGCGAGTCCATCGGGAAGATCGGCGAGGTCGTCTTCGAAGACGGCCAATCGGATCGCGTCGGCTAGCGCGTCATCAGACACGACATGGCCAAGGCGCAGGTTGTCGGCGAGCGACTCTGCGAACAAGCGGGGGACCTGGGCGACATATGCGCAGTGGGGCGGCACGAAGAAGGCGGCACGGTCGGTGATGACGGAGCCGTTCCACGCCACTGTGCCTGAATCGAGTTCGAGCAATCCGATGATGGCGCGGAGCAGCGATGTCTTGCCTGAGCCGACCGGGCCGCTGATGATCGTCAGGGTCCCGCGCTGGATGGCGAGGTCGACGTCGGTCAGTCCGCGGGCGGCGACGGTGAGACCGCGCACCTCGATCATCGTCAACGGCTGGCGCGTGGCGAGTACCACCGGATCGACCTGAGGCCCACCGAGGACCGGGAGAGCGAGTGGCCCGACGAGTGGATCGGGCTCAGTCGAACGCGGCGGAGCACACAACGCATCGAGGCGGTCGGCGGAGACCTCGAACCGGCGGCGGCCCGCGATCAGGCCGCCGATTCGCATCGGGATCCACACCAGCCCCATCAGATACGACGAGAACTGGGTGATCTCCCCGGCCGTCAACTGTCCCCGGGCCGCGACGACGAGCGCCAGTCCGACGAACACGTCGGCCATCGTCGAGTTGATCGTCCACTGCACTTCGTTCCACACGTGGTCGCCAACGGCGGCCTTCGCCCGGCGGGCATTGAGCTCGTCAAGCCGCCGCAGTACGCCCGGCTGAGCACCGGCGACTTTGACCGTCAACGAGGCCTCGAACGCCGAGGCGAGGAAGTCGCTCACCGCGCTGGCGGCGTCGCGCAGGCGCTGACGGAATCGGCGAGCCAGGCTGGCGATTAGCCCATTTCCCCAGCCCACGAGCAGCAGCGGAGCGATGCCGACGATCGCTCCGAGCGGGTCGATTCGCGCCAGGAACCAGGCGGCAATCAGGCCATAGAGCGACGCGCCAACCAGATCGACCCAGTTGTCGAGCAGGAAGAGAGCGTCGAACGGGTCGTCGCGCAGGCGGACCAGCACATCGCCGACCGGGACGTTGCGCGGCGCGGCAATTCCGCCGCCGCTGGCCAACTGGGCCCGCACGACGTTGGCCCGCATCAGCGACTTGGACGCCTCAGCCCCCTGGACGTAGATGCGGTGGGCGACGGCGAGGCCCCAGATCATCGCCGCCTCGGCCCCCGCGAGGGCGGCGATCAGCACCCACAGCTGGGTGGACGGACCGTTGGACTTCTCCAACGAGTTGAAGATCTGCCCGATCAACCATCCGGGCACGATCGGCGAGACGAAGTAGGCAATCCATCCGGCCGTCCCCGTCCAATACCAGCGACCCCGGAAGTTCGCGGCGCGCAACATTCGCGCCTCACCATGAAGTCGCAGGTCGCTGAAGCTCACTGCAGCTCCTCGGCGTCGTCGCCGATTGCTCGCAGCTTGGCGTAGCGGCTGGTCGGGTCGGCGGCGAGCACCGTGCGCGGCCCGAATTCGACGAGGTCGCCGTCGGCCAATACGGCAATGTCGTCGCACACGTCGAGGGTCTCCAACCGGTGGGCGATGATCACTCCCGTGCGACCGCGCACCAACGTGGCCAGCGCCGTCGAGATGGCCGCTTGGGTTGCCGGATCGACGCGCGACGTCGCCTCGTCGAGCACGACGACATCGGGGCGACGCAGCAACGCCCGGGCGATCGCCAACAACTGCGCCTCACCCGACGACAACCCCGTGCGGTCTTCGTCATCCGATCGTCCGTCAGTCGACAGTCGGGTGTCGAGCCCATTGCTCAATCCGTCGAGCCACCGCCCCAGCCCCGCATCGCGTAGGGCCTGCTCAACCTGCAGATCAGGGACATCGGCGAACATCGCGACGTTGTCGCGCACACTACCCGGGAAGAGCTGGACGTCTTGCGGAATAGCGCCGACCCGACGGCGGAACTCCACGTCATCAAGGCCGGTCACGCTCGTTCCTCCGAGGAGCACGGCCCCGGACGTCGGTGTGACCAGGCGTAGGAGCAGCCGGGCGACCGTGGTCTTGCCCGAGCCCGAGCGGCCGACGAGCCCGACGACGCGCCCCGCCTCCAACCGCAAGGAGAGCGCATCGAGGGCGGTCTCACCTCCGATGGCGTCGTCATAGACCAAACCGACCCGGTCGAAGCGCAGGTCGAGCGGGCCATCGGGCAGTCGCCCGGAGCCCGAGCGCACGCGCCGCTGCTCGGCGAGTAGTTCGAGCACCCGTCGCGCCGCTCCGGCGATGCCCTGGGAGTCCTGCAGTCGCCAGGTGAGGTGCTCCACGGGATTGCGGACCACCGCGACGAGTCGGTATCCGAGGACCACTCCGCCGATCTGCAGCCGATCGGCGCCCATCAACGCGGCGCCGACGGCAAGAATCCCGACCTCACATGCGGCGATCACCGACTTGATCGAGCCTTGCACGAGCATCTCGGCCCGAACGCGGTTGCCGGCGGCTTTGACCAGCCGGGCCGACGACTCGGCGAATCGCCGCAACCCATGCACGCCACCGGCCAACGCGGCGACGTCGTCGGCGCCCGAGAGATATTGCTCGATCGCCCCGTTCATCTCGGCGTCGATGGTTCGCTCGGCAACCGTCGCAGTCGTCGAGGTGTTGCGCACTCGCCACATCGTCCAGCCGAGCAGGCCGTAACCGACAACGAGGGGCGGCGCGAGCAGTGGTTCGACGACCGCCAAAACAGCGAGACTGCTCACGGCCAGCAGGGCAATGCCGACGATGCGCGACACGACCGACGCCATGAAGCTGGTCACCGATGTGACATCGCTGTCGCACCGGGTGAGTAGCTCGCCCGGGGTGCGGTCACGATGGAAAGCGAGGTCGGCGTTGAGCACGTGGCTGGCCAGGTCGTAGCGAAGCCCATTGGTCAGGCTCCACGCCAACACGGTCGACCGCCAGGTGACCAGAATGCCGATGCCCGACGATGCCAAACCGAGCGCGGCGTAGCCCAGACCGAGCGGCATCAACCGTCGCGCCGATGCACCAGCAACTGCCAGATCGACAAACCGAGCCATCAGCAACGCGGCGATGATCGGCAGTGAGGTGGCGACGGCGACCAGCAGGCCGTAGCTGACGAACAAACGTCGATGCGGGCGGATCAATGACCCGAGGAACCGCCAATCCGCTCCGCCGGCGCTAGCGGTCGTCGGCGAAATCACCCCGGTCTCAGACGGCAAGGTCGGTGGGGGTCTGGCAACTCTTCATGTTGTTCTGCCGGGCGAAATCGTTGATGAAGTTGCTGATCGGGCTGCCGTTGATCTGGGTCTCGTTGAGGAGTACGTTCTCGCCGCCGCGGAGGCGGGCGACCATGTCGGTGCGGTCTGCCAGATAGATGCGGTAGTCGGCAATCCAGCGGGGGACGATCTCCTGACCCTTGGCATCGGCGGGTTTGTCGGCCTCGAGGGCATCAACCAACGTGATGAGAATGACGTTGGTTTTGGCGATGATGTCGGCCCGCTCGGCCAGGGCGTTCGGTCCGGCCTCTTCGATCGTGCGGACGTCGCGCAAGGCAAAGAGTTCTGTGGCGGCCACCGCACACTGCTCCTCGCTGCGGGCCGACCACGTCCGGTCTCCAATGCGGTTGATGCCCTCCTCGGTGGCGAAGAAGTATGCGTAGATCCACATCGCCGCCAAGAGCGCAACGATGACGCCCAGCAGGGCAGTCACCCAGCGTCGCGGTGATTGCTCCGCGGTGGCTTCCTCGACGGCCGGCGCGCCAACCGTGGGCGACGTCACTTGGTCACGACCGCAGCCGGGGGTCGGTAGCAGACGGCAAGCTGGGCGATCGCCCCGCCGACGCCGACGACGGCGGCAACGATCGCGCCCGTCGAGCCGGTCATGTGAATGTCGAACGCTTCGTCGAGTGACCACTCACCGGCCCCGATCGCCCCGACCCCGAAGGCGGCGATGGCGATCGACCCGCAGTACTCCCAGCCCTGGCCGGGCTTGAAGATGAAGAAGCCATTCTTGAGATGCGAGGTGTAAATGGCGACGACCATCAGGCCAATCAGCCCCGCCGCGGTGAGCGGGGTCAGCAGGCCGACGGCGAACAGCACACCCGCGCCGATCTCGGTGAACGCCGCGATTCGCGCTTGGAGCGCAGGCCACTTCATGCCCATCGATTCGAACCAGCTGGCGGTGCCCGTGAGCCCCCCGCCCCCGAAGACCTTGTTGTAACCGTGGTAGGCCATCGACAGACCAAAGAAGACCCGAATGGCAAAGAGCCCGAGATTGATGTGATTCACGGCGTTCACGCTACGCGCTGATCCACCTGGTCAGCGGAATTGGAGCAGGTCGAGCCGGGAGCCGCTGGTAGAAACGACGCATGAACCGCGCTGAGTCTCCAACTGGCGCACGTGAACGGAGTTCAACCTTACGACGCGGCTTGACCCTGATCCGTCACCACATCGGCCTCCACCCGGTCGAGTTCGCGGTCGCGGTGAGCGGCGCGGCGGTGTTCGCAGTGTGCACTATTGCCTCATCGTGGGCAATCCGCCGCCTGGTCGACCGGGTGATCGTGCCAGCATTCGAGATCGGCCGGCCGTCGGCGGCCACGTTGATCGGCGGTGTGGGGGTGGTCATCGTCATCGGCCTGGTACGGGCCGCCGGAGTGATTCTGCGTCGCTCGTTCGCCGGTCGCGCCCAGTATCACTGCGAACAGACGATCATCGGCCGGTTGACCGACAAGATGCAGGCCCAGCCATTCGAATGGACGCAGCGCCGGCCATCGGGCGACCTGGTCGCCCGGCTCGGGGTCGATGCGCAGGCCTCGGTTGGCGTGCTGGCCCCGTTGCCGTTCGCGCTGTCGACGGTGTTGTTGATCGTCATTGCCGGAGTCTGGCTGATTGCCACCGACGTCGTACTCGGGCTGGTCGCCGTTGCGTTGTTTCCGTTGCTCACCGGCCTGAACATCGCCTATCAACATCGGGTTTCGCGCTACTACGACGAGGCGCAGGATCACCTCGGTCGCCTCTCTGCCGCAGTGCACGAAAGCTTCGAAGGGGTGATGGTCGTCAAGGCGTTCGGCGCCGAAACTCGCGAGGCCGACCGCTTGGCGACGATCGCCGCTCACTTGCGTCGTTCGCGCATTCATGCCGTGTCGATCAAAGCCAACTACGAGACGCTGATCGACGTAGCGCCGACTGTGAGCAACATTCTTCTGGTGCTGGTTGGTGCCACCCGGGTGCGCGACGGAGTCATGACCGTCGGCGAGATCACGAGCTTCGTGTATCTATTCACCTTGCTGGTCCTGCCGCTGCGGTTGGTCGGCTACGCCCTCTCGGAGCTCCCGCATTCGCTGGCCGGTTGGGCGCGGGTGCGTGAGATCCTTGACGAACCCACCGAGGATGACCCGGCGTTGAGCGTCGTCGTGGCCAAACCTGGAATCGGCGTGGCCCTCGATCACGTCACGTTCGCCTATGAACCCGGTCGACCGGTGCTAGACGGACTATTGCTCCACGTCGCTCAGGGACGAACGGTGGCGCTGGTTGGCGCGACGGGATCAGGGAAGTCGACGTTGCTCTCGCTCATAGTCGGGCTGCGTTCAGCCGATGCGGGCGGTGTGGCCCGCGAGGCGGGGGCCTGCGCCCTGGTCTTCCAGGAACCGTTCCTGCTCGGAGGAACCATCGCCGACAACGTCACTCTCGACGAACCGATCGACGCCGCGACGGTCACGAACGCCCTGGTCACGGCATCGGCCGCCGAGTTTGTTGATCAGCTTCCGTCGGGGGCCGACACGATCGTGGGCGAACGCGGCATCAGCGTCTCTGGCGGCCAGCGCCAGCGGATCGCGCTGGCGCGGGCACTCTCCCGCAAACCGCGGGTGCTGTTGCTCGACGACACAACCTCTGCGCTCGACCCAACAACCGAGGCCCAGATCCTCACCCAGTTGCGCACGACGCTCAGCGACATCACCACGGTGATCGTGGCCTCACGGCCCTCGACGATTGCCCTGGCCGACGAGGTGGCCTATCTCGCAGAAGGGCGTATTGTCGCCCACGGCAGCCACGACGACATCGCCGCCGCCCACCCCGGCTACCGGGCGCTCGTCGACGCCTACGAAGACGACCGAGCGGAGTCGCAAGGCGCGTCGGTCGCCGTGTCTGAGGTGGCGTCGTGAGGAACGGTGACGCCGGACATAGCGAGGGTGCGGTGGCGACACTTTCGCGTGGCGTCCAGACCGCTCCCGAGCTGACCCACGGGGCGGGGGTGACCATCGGCCTGTCGCTCGTCGGCGCGGCGGGACGCATCGTCGTGCCGGTGCTGATCCAACAGGCGATCGACGGCGGCATCACCGACGACGGTGTCGACGTCGAACGGGTCGCGATGCTGTGTGTGATCGGACTGGTGGTGGCCTATTTATAAAAGCGACTTTTTGCTATCCTTTAACAGCTCTTTCCTTCATGTAACTCCACGCGACTGGCACGATGACCTTCAAGCAGCTCGAGGCGCTGTACTGGATTGCGCAACTCGGTGGCTTCGCGCAAGCCGCTGCCCGGCTTCACGCCTCGCAATCGGCCATCTCCAAACGCATCCACGAGCTCGAGCAGCACTTCGCGATCGAGCTCTTCGACCGGAACCAGCGCTCCGCGCGCCTCACGGAGAAAGGCGAAGAGCTCTTCCTGCTTTCCAAGAAGCTGCTGGAGCAGCGCGACGCGGCGGTGGAGCAGTTCAGTGGACCGGAAGTGACCCAGCG
>JANNNL010000351.1:0-6326 GCA_031398525.1 Actinomycetes bacterium
CCCCAGGTGGACGCTGTTTAGCTCGCGCCCGACGCGCTCCTGTAGTCGCTCGACGGCATGGAGGCGTATCATCTTCTCGTCGTGGGATACGTCGTCGGGCCAGCTTGCAGCAACCGTGCCCGGCCTGGGGGAGTAGGCGGCGCGGCACGACCGCGTCAGGCTCGTTCGGTGGCCTTGATCGCTTCCCAGAGTTCGTCGAGCATCACCTCACCGCAGGTGTGCGTGTCGACACCGCGTTCGACGGCCAACGCATACATCGCCTCGCACCGGCGTTGGAACTTGGCGGCGGCAAGTCGGAGGGCGACCTCGGGGTCGATGCTGCGATGGCGGGCGACGTTCGCCACTGCAAACAGCAAATCACCAAGTTCCTCGTGGACATGAACCGGGTCGTCCCACGCCTCGGTCACCTCGGCGAGTTCTTCGGCGACCTTGGCGAGCGTGCCGCGGGGGTCGTTCCAATCGAATCCCACCTTGGCAGCCTTCTTGGCCATCTCGCTGGCATACGACAGCGCGGGCAATGAGCCGGCGAGTCCATCGAAAATACCCGTCGGTGCATTGGTGGGAAGACCTTTTTCGGCGGCCTTGATCGCTGCCCAGTTCGTCACCACATCGCCGGCATCGTTGACGGTGACATCGCCGAACACGTGGGGATGGCGGCGGATCATCTTCTCGCTGATCGAGCGGGCGACGTCGGCGAGGTTGAACCGGCCGTCCTGCTCGGCAATCGCCGCGTTGAGGACCACCTGCAACAGCACGTCGCCGAGTTCGCCTTCGAGTTCGTCATCGCCTTGGCCGTCGTCGCCGAGTTGGCCGATCGCTTCGACCAGCTCGTAGGTCTCCTCAATGGCGTACTTGGCCAGCGACTGGTGGGTCTGCTTGCGATCCCACGGGCATTGCTCGCGTAGCTGGCGGACGATTGAGTGGAATCGCACCAGCTCATGGCCGACGGGAGCGGCAAGGTGAGGAATGTAGATCGACGTCAGATGGTCGGCTTCGACGGTTTGGTCGAGTTCGGCCCAGGTCGTGGTGATCACCTGTTGGTCGGGGCAGCCGAGCCGCTGCAGGATGACGACTTCCTTGTCGCCATCGGCATCCTCAACGGCCAGTTTGATGTCCGAGAGCACCCAGTTGGCATGGCAGTGCGCGACCAGCAGCGGGCCGGTCTGCCCGGCCGCAGCCTGCGCGAACTGGTGGCCGTCGATCAAGCGGATGCCCGCTTCGACCGGGTCGATCCGTAGCGCCGCATAGGCCAGATCGAGGAAGGACACCGCTGGCAGGATGTCGAGCGTGACCCGCTCGTCTTCGAGGAGATGCCGGACGGTGCGCTCCAACACCCACGGGGAACCGGGGACGGCGTAGAGGACTTCCCCATGCTCGGTCGCCGCGGCCACCAGGCGTTCGACGATGGTCGCGTAGACCTCCTCGAACGTGTCGGCCGACTCGTACAGGTCGTCAAAACTGGTTGCCGCCCCGACGACATCGGCAGACGGGTGCACCACCGTGCGGATGAACCGATGCTCGATGCGGATAATCGCGGCGGTCACGGCCGTCGTGACATACTCCGGCCCGGCCGGCCCAATGCCGGCGACAACGATGCGGGGGGTGCTCACCCGGCCGGGATGGCGTCGGGCTCGAGGGCGTCGAGCGCAACGACGGCGTTCTGCGCCGTCGACCAGCGCCCGATTGACGGATCAACCGAAATCTCGGCCTCGGCGAGCACGCTCCGCACTCGCTCCTCGACTCCGGCCTGCCCGATGATCCTCGTCGCCTCGGTGGCAACCTCGGTCCACGGTCGCACGAGGATGATGTGATAACCGAACTCTGACTTGATTGGGTCGGTCGGCTCTCCCGGAGTCGCCGCCAGGGCACCGTCGACGAACTCGGGGATGAACTGGTCTTGGAACTGTTGCGCCGCCGTGCATTCGCCGAGCACACCGCCCGCCGCAGCCGACCCGGGGTCGGTCGACGCAGTGGAGGCAAGCTCGGCGAAATCGGCACCATCGGCGAGCTGCTCGACGACGTCGGCGGCTTCCTGTTCCGTCTCGACCAAGATGTGGCTCACGCAGGCCACCCCGCTGGCGGCGATGCCGGCGTCGTAGGACTGTTGGGCGTTCGGTGCGCCAATCTCCAGCAGCGCGTTCTGAGCCGCCTGGAATTCGACGACGAGGGCCAGGTATGCGGGGGTCAGCTTCTCGTCGGCGAGGCTCCCGGCGACGGCGGCCCGATCGGCATCCGTGACCGGCCGACCGCCCTCGTTGGCGGCATCATTGAACAACTGGGCGAGGATCTGACCGGTCAAGGCACTGCGAGCGGCCCCGCCGTCGGCCTTCGCATCACTGGGTGCGGGCGTCGTGTCGTCGGGGGGCCGCCTCGGGGTTCGGCTGCCGTCCGGGGTCGCCCTTGACCACGTCTTCCCACGAATCCATCGAGATCTCGCGGCCATTGACGGTGGCCGCAGGCTTGTCGACCGATGAGCATGAGGACAACAGGACGACTCCGCCGGCAGCGGCGACAGTGAGCAGGGAGAAACGGCGATGCACGATTGGCCAGGCTACCCGGCTGGTGCCTGGCCGGTCAGTTTGTCGGCGCGGGGTTTTCAGTTGCGGGGAATGAGTTCGCCGAGCATGGTGACGAGTTGCTCGGCGGGGTCGATGCCCTTGCGCAGCGGCACGACCAACTGACCGATCTCTTCCTTGTAGATCGAGCCCTTGGCGACGCGGCCGAGCCGGATGTACTCGCTGGTCTTGAGGGTGAGCGGGGCGAGGCGCGCCTGCTGCCCCATCATCGAGATCTCGCGTAAACCCAACCGATAGCACTCGGCGCGCAGGGTACCGACCATCAGCAACGCCGCGGCCGGGGCGGGAACCGGGCCGTAGCGGTCTTCCCACTCGGTGCGGATGTCGTTGACCTCGTCGTGGCTGTTGACCGCGGCCAGGCGGCGGTACGCCTCGAGCCGCAGCTCCTCCTTGGTGACGTAGTCGACGGGCAGGAATGCGTCGGTCGGCACGTCGAGCTTGATCTCCGCAGGCGCCTTGACCTCCTCGCCCTTCATCTCGGCGACCGCCTCGGTGACCATTTGGCAGTACAGGTCGTACCCGACGGCGGAGATGTGGCCCGACTGCGACTCGCCGAGGAGGTTGCCCGCTCCGCGGATCTCGAGGTCGCGCATCGCGATCTTGAAGCCGGAGCCGAGCTCGGTGGTCTCGCCGATCGTCTTCAACCGCTCGTACGCGTCCTCCGACAGGACTTTGTCGCGGGGATGGAACAAGTAGGCATACGCCCGGCTGCCCGATCGGCCGACGCGGCCGCGCAACTGGTGCATCTGGCCAAGACCGAGCAGATCGGCGCGCTCGACGACGAGGGTGTTGACCGTCGGCATGTCGATGCCCGACTCGATGATCGTGGTACAGACGAGCACGTCGTAGTCACCCTCCCAGAAGTCCTGGACGATCTGTTCGAGCTTGTGTTCATCCATTTGCCCGTGGGCGACGCAAATACGGGCCTCGGGGACGAGTTCGCGCAGCCGCATGGCGCACGCCTCAATCGATTGCACCCGGTTGTGCACCCAGAAGACCTGGCCTTCGCGGAGCAGTTCACGGCGGATCGACTCGACGGCGACGCGTTCGTCGTACTCGCCGACATAGGTGAGGATCGGCTGGCGGTCGGCGGGAGGAGTCTGCAGCAGCGAGAGGTCGCGGATGCCGACCAGCGACATCTCCAAGGTGCGCGGGATCGGCGTGGCCGACATCGCCAGCACGTCGACGTTCGTGCGCAGCTTCTTCATCGCCTCTTTGTGCTGCACGCCGAATCGCTGCTCTTCGTCGATCACGAGCAGGCCGAGGTCCTTGAACTTCACCTCGTTGGCGAGCAGGCGATGGGTGCCGATCACGCAGTCGACTTCGCCGGTCGCCAATCCGGCGATGACCTTCTTGGCTTGTGCGGCCGTGAGAAAGCGCGAGAGCACCTCGATGCGGATCGGATAGCCCGAGAAGCGGTCGGCGAAGGTGTTGCCGTGCTGCGTGGCGAGGAGGGTGGTTGGCACGAGGACGGCCACCTGCTTGCCGTCTTGGATGGCCTTGAACGCGGCGCGGATGGCGACCTCGGTCTTGCCGAAGCCGACGTCGCCGCAGACCAGGCGGTCCATCGGGGCCGACGACTCCATGTCGGCCTTGATCTCGTCGATCGCCCGGGCCTGATCGGGAGTCTCGACAAACGGGAAGGCGTCTTCCATCTCGCGCTGCCACGGGGTGTCCTCGGGAAAGGTGTGGCCCACCGCGCTGATCCGCCGCTGGTAGAGAACCACCAGTTCCTGGGCCACTTCGCGTACCGCGCTGCGAACGCGGGCCTTGGCCTTGGCGAAGTCTGAGCCGCCCATCTTGTGCAGGGTCGGGGCTTCCCCCCCGACGTACTGGCGGACGGCGTCGATCTGATCCGAGGGAACGTAGAGCTTGTCGCCGCCCTTGTATTCGAGCAGGAGGTAGTCGCGCTCGATGCCGCCAATCAGGCGCTTGACCATCCCCGCATAGCGGCCGACGCCGTGCTGGTAGTGGACGATGTAGTCGCCCGGCTTGAGGTCTTCGAAGAACCCCGCTGACTGACGCTTGCGCGGCCGGGCCTGGCGATAGCTACGTCGGCGCCCGGTCAGGTCGGACTCGGCGATGATTGCCAGCTTGCTGTTGGGCAGGGTGCAGCCCCGGTGAAGCGGCGAGACGATGATCTGGCCGCCCTGCTTGCGGAGACTCGCCTCGGTCAGGCTGGCCCTGACCGGCAGATCGAGCCCGTTGTCGCGCAACGCACTGGAGATCCGCTCGGCTGAACCCTCGGTATCGGCCGTGACGACGACCCGGAAGCCCTGGTTGATCAGGTCCTTGATGCGGGTGGTGAGCCCCATCGAGTCCCCGGCGATCGGCCCCCAACCGGAGGCTTCGACGTGTGGCGCGTCGGGTCCCTCGGGGGTCGGAACGATCGACCAGCTCGTGCCCTGGTTGGTTTTCAGGAGGCGTTCCGGTTCGGCATGGAGCCGGGGGAACGTGTCGTCCTTCTCTCGGCCCCACGTCGTTGCGAGCGCATTGGCGAGGTCGTCCTCCTCGGCGAGCAGGTCGGCGGCGCGGTCGCGGGTGCGGCGCGGTTCGATCAGGATGACCTGGGCCTCTTCGCCGAGCAGGTCCGTGATCAGCACCTCATCGTCGGGACCACTGCCGGTCAGCCACGGCAACCACGACTCCATCCCGTCGAAGAGGTGGCCTTCTGCGAGGCGTTCCCACTGCTCGCGACCCCACGGCTCCTCAGCGATCAGTTCCTCGGCTCGTGCTCGGGTCTGTTCCGTCGGGATCAACTCCCGGGCGGCAAAGATTCGTGCCTCGTCGACGGGGTCGGTCGAGCGTTGATCGCTGACCGAGAACTCGGTGAGCCGGTCGACCTCGTCGCCCCACAAATCGATGCGGATCGGGGTATCGGCGGTGGATGGAAACACGTCGATGATCGCTCCACGCCGGGCCACCTCGCCCCGGTGTTCGGCCAGATCCTCGCGCCGGTAGCCCATCGTGACCAGGCGGGTCATCAACTCTTCCGGGTCGATGATGTCGCCGGGCTTGATTACCACGGGGCTCGCTTGTGCGCCGTAGGTTCCCAGTCGTTGGAGCAGGGCACGGATGCTCGACACGATGATCGTCGGCGGCTTCGGCTCGGTCAGCCGGTGAAGGGTTCGGAGCCTGCGACCCATCGTCTCGACACTGGGGGAGACCCGCTCGAACGGCAGCGTCTCCCAGGCCGGGAACAGCTCCACCTCGTCGGCCGGGAGATATTGGATCAAGTCGTCATACAACTGTCCCGCCATCGTGCCCGTAGGACACGAGATCACCAACGGATGCCGCTGGCTCAACCCTGCCAGTGCCGCAATCGCAATCGCCCGCGCCGTCTCGGGCACCGCCAGCGACGCGCTCGCCCGTCCCAACATCTGCCCCAGCGATTCGTCGCGCGACAACAGCTCAGGCAACGCATTGAGCGGCGCAATCGGAGCAGTTATGGACGTTTCGTCAGACGCGACGATGGCAGCAACAGCAGTCATGACCAGCCCGCCAGGGTATCGCCATCACCCGCCCTCGCCCTCGGCGCGCCATCCGGGAAGGATCCCCTGCCAGTTCTCCAGCGTGGGGAGTACGAAATCGAGGCCGAGCGCGAGGTCGATCGCCTGTTCCAGCAGTCGGACGGCGTCGGCCTTCCGTCTCGTTCTGAAGAAGATGTTGGCGAGGAGAGCCTGCGGCCGAATCGTGTCGGGATGTCGGTGGACCAAGACCTTCACGCAGTCGATCAACAACTGCTGGCCC
>JANNNL010000398.1:0-1770 GCA_031398525.1 Actinomycetes bacterium
CCCAGAAGCCGATGCCGTACTTGGCCGACACCGAACGGAGGAAGTCGTAGACCTCTTTGTTGGTGTCGATGGCCACGCCCATGTCGATGCGGGCACCGACTTTGGCCGAGATGAGATGGTCACAGTGGACTGTCGATGGCACCATGGTCTGGGGCAACCCGGCGGTCATGAATTGCAGCAACGCCATCTGCGCAGTGGCATCCTGCATAGCGACGCGGTCGGGGTGGAAATCGGCGTAGCTGCGGCCACGCTCCAACTCCTGGCCCGCCGGGTCGGACAGATGGTTGATCAGGATCTTCTCGGTGAGGGTGAGCGGACGGCCCAAACGCTCACGGCCGAGGCGCACATTCTCGGCCAGTGTGCCGTAGACCTTGGTGACGAGTTCGGTGGGCGTACCGGCGGAAACGGCCATGTTCATGCTCCTGCTCATTGCGCTGCTAGTTGGCTGGGAGACCGGCGTCGTTGGCGCTTGCGCTGCGGTCTGATGTATACAAGCATAATACAAGTTCGGAACTCGGCCAAGTGACCACGGCCACGCGGAAAGGGGAGCTCAATGGTGACGACCATCACCGCAACGGCACCCGTACGCGTCGCCGACATCGGCGGATGGACCGACACCTGGTTCGCCGGCTCGGGTCGGGTATGCAGCGTGGCGGTCTCGCCCGGGGCACGTGTCGAACTCCGGTTGGGCCGCGGCGCCGGGCCGGTGACGCTCGAGGTGGGATCGACGGGCGATCGGTACTCGTTTGCTGCAGGCGACCGACCGGGGCGCCATCCGCTCCTCGAGGCGGCGATCGCGGCCGTCCCTCCCCGCGTTGAGGCGACGATTTCCGTGGGGGCGTTCGTCCCGCCCGGTTCGGGGCTGGGCACATCGGCCGCGGTCGTAGTCGCATTGCTCGCCGCGTTGGCTGCGGGGTCGGACATTCGGCTGAGCCCCGACGACCTGGCGGCGTTGGCCCATGGCGTCGAGACCGGATTGGGGTGGCAGAGCGGCGTGCAAGATCAGTGGGCCGCGGCGTGGGGCGGCATCAACGACTTGGCGGTTGACTACCCGAGCGTCACTCGCCGGTCGCTCGCCATCGATCGTGACGTCGTCGCCGAACTCGGCCGCCGGTTGATCACCGTGTACCTGGGGCGGCCCCATTCGTCCTCCACGATCCACGACGAGGTTATTACCCGGCTGGCGACGAGTGACCCGGGCCCGGCGATGACTCGGTTGCGTGACGCGGCAGCAGACGGCATCGGGGCATTGGCGATGGGCGACCTGGGACGCTACGGCGAGGCGCTGATCGACCACCACGAGGCGGTGCGGTCGCTGCACCCGGGGCTGATCTCGAAGTCGACCGAGGCGGTCGTCATCCTGGCCAAGGGATGCGGCGCGCAAGGCTGGAAGGCGAACGGGGCCGGTGGCGATGGCGGCTCGGTCACCCTGCTCGGCCCGGCGTATCCGCTCGCCCTCGATACGTTGCGCCAGGCGCTCGGCACGATGTCGGGGGTGACCGTGCTCGATCTGTTGCCGACCATGCGGGGTGCGACCGCGTCGGTCGAAGAATCCGGAGCCCGCTGATGCGCACCATTCGCTACCAGGAGATCGCCGCTGACCTTCGGTCGCGGTTGCGGTCGGGGGAGCTGGCCGCAGGCCGCGTACTGCCCAGCGAGGCCGAGCTGTCGACTGAGTTCTCGGCCAGCCGGGTGACGGTGCGTCGCGCCCTGGAGTTGCTCCGCGACGAGGGTCTGGTCGATGCTCGGCAGGGGTTCGGATGGTTCGTG